>CAZWTS010000181.1:0-16998 GCA_964637085.1 uncultured Desulfurococcales archaeon
GTGGGGCAAGCAGCCCAATGGAGTGATATAGCTAGGATGTCTTCAACGATAATTCCTTCAACGATAATTCTCGTAGCAGCTAGGTGGAGGCTCAATATCTTATCGCTAGGCGACGAAGAAGCCCGTGCACTAGGTGTCGACCCGGTTAAGGAAAGGATACTGTTTTCATCCCTTTGTGCCTTAATGGTTGCTTCAGCGGTGTCCTATGCAGGTGTTATAGGGTGGGTTGGCTTAATAGTACCCCATATAATCCGCTTAGCCGTTGGAAGCGATAATAGAGAGGTGTTATTATATACTGTTTTCCTAGGCGGATCCTATCTAGTGCTAGCTGATGACCTAGCACGTTGTCTTACCTCAGAGGTTCTCCCCATAGGAGTACTCACTACCATTATGGGTGCTCCATTATTCATATACTTGTTAAGGAGGGCTGGAAGTGTCTGGCGATAAAGTGTTATTGGAGGTTAGAAACCTTAGCTATAGTTATGGCGACCTTCGGGTTTTAGAAAATGTAAACCTAGCTATACGGGTGGGGGAAGTAGTATCTATTCTTGGCCCCAACGGTGCTGGTAAGACTACTCTATTAAAATGTATTCTAAGAATACTTCAGCCACGGGGAGCTGTATACATTAATGGTAGGGATATAGGGGATTATAGTGTAAGAGAACTAGCCAGTATAATTGGATACGTACCTCAAATACACGGCTCTGTATTCGCTTATAGGGTAATAGACTTCGTAATTATGGGTAGGGCTCCCTATCACAGCTTGTTTTCTACTCCATCACTTAGAGAATATAATAAAGCTTTAAGAATCCTAGAAGACCTTGATATAGCGGATCTAGCTGAAAGAAGTATTGCTGAGGTAAGTGGTGGCCAATTACAGTTAATCCTTATTGCGCGCGCGTTAGTACAAGACGCAAAAATACTATTACTTGATGAGCCAACTGCTCACCTAGACATATCAAACGAGTTTAAAGTACTAAATGTTATAAGAAGACTTGTCCGCAGAGGGTTAGTTGAAGCAGTTGTTATGACAATGCATAATCCTCTAATAGCATCGTTATTTAGCGATAAAATAGCATTAATGCATCACGGTAGGATAATAGCCTACGGTTCACCTAGCCACGTAATTACTAGTGAAGCGTTAAGGGAAGTCTATGGCTTAGAATTTGATATAATAAAACGTAGCGATAAAATCATAGTTTTACCAAAGGATACGAGCCAATGATATGAGGATATAGGGTTTAAAAAGACTATTTGAATACGAGTTTCCGCTTACCGCTTTGTTTTCTTTAGCTCTTTTAGTTTCTCTGCTGCTAGCTTGATTGCTTTCACTATGTTTACGTATCCCGTACAGCGGCAGAGGTTTCCACGTATATAGTCCCTGATTTCTTCTTCAGTTGGGTCTGGGTTTTCTTCTAGGAGCTTCTTTGCTACTAGTATGAAGCCTGGTGTACAGTAACCGCACTGGATTGCTGATGCTTCTAGGAATGCTTTTTGTATAATGTCTAGTTCTCCGTCTTTGGCTAGTCCCTCTATTGTTGTAACGGTTTTACCGTCGACGTCTACTGCTAGAGTTAGACACGATAGTACTGGTTCTCCATCAACTAGTACGGTGCATGCACCGCATTCTCCTATACCGCAAGCGTATTTTGGTCCTAGTACTCCTAGCTTCTCGCGTAAAACGTTGAGTAGGAGTTCGTTTGGTTCTACTTCTACTGTAACCTTCTTACCGTTGAGTATGAAGGATATGGTTCTAGGCATGTGGGTTCACCTCCCCCTTACCCGATTATATGCTCTTATAAGAGCATCACGTACTATTACTTTTGATACTTCGCGGCGATACTCAGCTGTAGAGCGGATATCGGTTATCGGACTTATATCGTTGACAACTAGTTTTGCAGCCTCCTCAACTGTTTCGAGCTTAAACTCCTTGCCCGTGAGAGCCTTCTCTACGCTTGGAGCCCTAACAGGTGTTGGTGCTACTGAGCCAAGTGCTATTCTAACCCATTCCACTACGTTTCTATCGTCTACTCTCAACGCTACTGCAACGTTAACCTTCGCTAGGTCCATTGCTACTCTCGCTATCTTTATGAATGCGGAACCAGTATTCGGTGGATGATAGGGTATCATTATCTCTGTCAACAATTCATCGGGTTCCATAATAGTCTGTTTAACCCATTTGAAGAACTTCTCTACTGGTACTATTCTCTCACCACGCGGTCCAATTATCTTGACTTTAGCCTCATAGACTATGAGTGGTGGTGCCGTATCGGCTGCAGGGGAGGCGTTGCAGAGGTTTCCACCAATTGTTGCCATGTTTCTTATCTGGGTTCCAGCCATTGCTTTAACTGCTTCTAGTAGTGCTGGGAACTTTTCCTTGACTACTGGGTTCTTTTCTATTTCTCTAAGTGTTGTTGTTGCACCTATTGCTAAGTAGTCTCCACGGTCTTCAATGAATCTTAGCTCTCTTATACGCTTGATATTAATGATTACTTTAGGCTCGATTACGCGTTGCTTCATTGCTACTAGTAGATCGGTTCCCCCGGCTAGGATTTTTGCTTCTCCCCTATACTTTGCTAGCAACTCTACTGCTTCCTTAATGGTCTTGGGCTCATAGTATTCGAATCTCACTGGAATTATATGGGTGTTGACTTTATTGATGTATAGGGCTGGTTTAACCTTAAACTCGACCATGAGCGCTCACCTCTTCTCCTTCTCTTTTAATGCCTTGAGGATTTTCTCGGGTGTAATGGGTAGCTCGTAGAAACGTATACCTATAGCATTGTAGATCGCGTTAGCTATAGCTGCTGCAACCGGGTTCTTAGCTGCTTCACCCAGTCCCTTAGCTCCAAAAGGCCCAGTGGGCTCATGAGTTTTAGCGAAGATTACCTTGAAGTCTTCTAGTTTAGGCATGTCTGGTGCTGTAACTATCTTGTAGTCTGTTATGAATCCACGGTTTCTTAGATCACCTGTCTCCGGATCATAAGTAGTGTCTTCTAGTACAGCCATACCCCATCCCTGAGCAAAGCCTCCGTGGAGCTGTCCAGCCGCTAGTGACGGGTTTATTACGGTGCCCATGTCTGCTCCAGCTACAACTCTTATTGGTCTAACCATACCGGTCTCGGTATCTACTTCTACTTCTACGAAGTATACAGTGAATGTCGGTGGTGCTGCTGGTGCACGATAGCTTACGACTGCTGCAATACTTCCCCAGTTCTTCTGCCATGCTATTCTAGCTACTTCTCCAATAGTTATCCTCTTATCGGGGTTTCCTTCAACATATATTACTCCCTGTCCGAGTTCTTCGTCTGGTTCTATTCTTAGTCCCTCTGGTGTCGCTATGTCTCCTAAGATGCGGGCCGCATACTCTAATAGTTTCTTCTTAACTATTCTCGCAGCTCTCCTCGCGGCTTCTCCTCCAACATATGTTCCACGTGATGCATGCGTACATACGTCGTAGACTGTTGTACGCGTATCGCTCCACACGATGTTTATTTTCTCTAATGGTACTCCTAGTTCTTCTGCTATTATCTTAGCGTGGGCATCTAGTGTTCCACCGCCATGGTCTTGGAGGGCGGTTATATAGTCTATGCTTCCGTCTTCGTTCACCTTGAGTATCGCTCCAGTATAATCTATTACTGTACCAGATAATGGTCCCCCAGCACCACTTGTATGGAATCCTCTTGCTACACCAATACCTCTCCTATACCTTCCCTTCTGTGATCCCGGTTTAGGACGGTTCTTCCATCCTATGAGTTCTGCTCCCTTTCTTAGGAGCTCTGGCACACCATCACTACGTATAACTGACTTAACCGTTGGTCCCTGACCCCAGAATATGTCTCCGCGTCCAACATAGTTCTTTAACCGGAATTCTACGGGGTCTATTCCTAGTTTTTCTGCTAGCTCGTCTATTACTGTCTCGACAGCCCATGTTACCTGAGGGTTCCCGTAGCCTCTAAAAGCACATGTTGGTACTTTGTTAGTGTAGACTGCTATACCCTTATACCTAATGTTCTTCCACTTGTAGAGTGATACAAACCATCCGAGAGCCGTTCCGAGTAAGGGGTAGGCTTGTATTTGGTGTGCTCCTATATCCATAATGTTTTCTAGTTCTCCAGCTACGAGTGTTCCATCCTTTTTCGCACCGACTTTGAGTCTTAGAACCATCTGGTAGGATGCGTGGTCTCTCATGTCTTCTTCTCTTGTTAACGCTATTCTCACTGGGCGCTTGGCCTTTAATGCTAGTGCTACTGCTACGAGTGTTACGAGGTTTGTTTGAATACTTGAGCCGAAGGCTCCGCCTAAGGGTAGCTTGATTACATTGATCTTGCTCATGGGTATATCGAATACTTGGGATATCAGTATTCTCGTATTATGTATAGTCTGCGTCGTCGTCCAGACCGTGATTCCTCCATCGGGTTCTGGTTTCGCTACAGCTACTTTGGGTTCGAGTTGCATATGGTATCTTCTATTAGTCTTAAAGACCCGCTCTATTACTATATCGGCTTCCTTAAAGGCTTTATCAGGGTCTCCTTCAACGTATTCTCTAGTACAAGCTATATTATTCTCTACTTCTACTTCCTTCTGACCAAATAAGATCTTGTCGTGGATCTTAGGTTTACCCGGAGTCATTGCTTCAAAGGGGTCTAGTATAGGCTCGTATACTTCCTCCCATTCTATTTTTATTGCTTCTAAGGCTTTTTGAGCGAGTTCTTCTGTTTCAGCAGCAACAGCTGCAATATATTCTCCAACAAAGCGTGGGTGGTCTGTTAGGACTTCCCAATCCTTATAGTTGACTTCGTCGACGCTTACCAGTCTTATGTTAAACTTTTTCTTCGGGACATCCTTATACGTTATTACAATGGCACCCATTTTCTCGGCTTCACTAGTATCAATGTTCTTTATCTTGGCGTGGGCGTAGGGGCTCTTTAGGATTCTTCCATGAAGCATGCCCGGTAAATAGATGTCATATGCATATCTAGCCTGCCCGGTGACTTTAGCTACGCCATCTTTACGTATAGTGTCTTTGCCTATGTAACGGAACTGTTTATCAACACGTGATTCTTCCGCCAAGGCCACAATTATTACCTCGCGAAAACGGGTTCACACGGTAGAAGTAGTAACAAAAAGGTTACTGAAAAATCTTATGCTGGTAAAACAGATTCTAGCAGTACTGCTATTAAATATACGAATAATATAACATAATTTATAATACAGAATTAAACATCTCCGAGTAGGAATAACGGGTTAAACGACGCGTTCATAACAACACAACCTATTATTAGCCTAGTATGGATGGGATAACAGTTTCCTAGATGATGAGCCGAGATTAATCCGACTCAACTGGGATGAAGAGCCAGCCGAGCTTCTGAAACAGCTTCTTCTAACTGGATTGGTTAGAGCTTATTCTTTTAACCCCGGGTTTATATCTTTATAGGTGTGGTTCAAAGGTTTAGTAGGGTGTTGTTCTCGTGTCTGGCTCTATTCTTGTTCGTGGAGTGAAGCTTGTTTTACCCCAAGGCGTTAAGGAGGATGTAGACATACTGGTGGTTGATGGACGGGTTGAAGCTATTGGTAGAGGATTGCTTAAGCCTAGTGGAGTAGACGTACTAGATGCTAAAGGCTTAATAGCTCTACCAGGAGCCGTTGACGAACACGTTCATATGAGGGAGCCAGGACTAGAATACAAAGACGACTTCTACCATGGCACTATGGCTGCAGCGGCTGGTGGTGTTACAACGGTTCTCGAAATGCCTAATACGCTACCACCAGTAGAGAATCGTAGAATCCTAGAAGAAAAAGCCAGGCGTCTCCAGGGTAGGGGTTTTGTAGACTACGGCTTGTATGGTGTAATCCACGACGGCAATATTGATGAGTTCGAAGAAGTAGTCTATGGTGGAGCAGTAGGCTTCAAAATATTCCTAGGCCCCACTACGGGGAACATACCAGCACCAAGTGATGGAACCCTAATTGAAGCTTTATCGAAATCCGCTAAAATGAACGTACCCATAGCTTTCCACGCAGAGAACTGGAGCCTCGTGAAATACTTTACAGAGAAAGTAAAAGCTACGGGGAGAATGGATCCCGCAGCCCATACTGATGCCCGACCACCTATTTGTGAAGAAGAAGCTATTCAAAGACTAATACTCTACTCTAAGCATACAGGTGGAAAAGTACTCATAGTACACATGAGTGCTAAGGAGGGAGTAGAACTACTACGTAAAGCCAAGGCTTTAAGACTCAATGTATGGGGTGAAACAAACCCCCACTACCTCCTATTAACAGTAAAAGACTATGAGAAATATGGTGTACTAATAAAAGTTAACCCGCCGATACGTGATGAAAGCCATCAAAGAGAGCTCTGGAGAGCCGTATTAGATGGAACGATAACGCATATTGGTTCAGACCACGCACCCCATAGTAGGGAAGAGAAGGAGAAGAATGTGTGGGAAGCATCAGCTGGGTTCCATGGTGTTAGAACTCTACTACCCTTAATGATAGATCAGGCCTTGAAGGGTAAGTTACCGCTCACTAAGATACCAGAGTTATTATCTGAAAACCCAGCTAAATTATTCAATATATATCCACGTAAGGGTACATTAAGCATAGGTAGTGATGGAGACATAGTACTAGTAGATCCACGGGAGGAAACAGTATTGAGGGAAGAAGACCTCTACGCTAAGAACCCCTTATCACCATTCATAGGATGGAGGCTTAAAGGAAGTATAAAATACGTAATACTGCGTGGCAACATAGTATCTGAGAACGGTAGGGTAATAGTAGAGAAACCGCTAGGAGAATGGATTAAACCTAGTAGATAATAGCATTCCCGCTTCTATACTAGTTTTTTAGCAGCTTCTCTATAAACTGGGTCTAGGAAAGAGTATTCCCTAATAATACTCATTTTCTCAAGCGTCCTTAACACTCTATGTAGAATACTCTTCGAAATAGTCTTTCCCTCGACTTGCTCTAAGTATCTCCTCACTTCATTCCAACTTGTTCTCCCTTCAGCTATGGCCTTTAAGACGTAACGGTATCTTACTGGTTTATTCTTTAATAAGTTATCTAGCTCTCTTAGTGCTGTGTTTACAGCAATTTCTAAAACGCTTCTGGGGTCACAGTCTCCTCTAAGACACTTAGCGCCATAGAAAGTTAGCCAGCCGGGAATACCGTCTAATAGGTCTACGGCTCTCTCAATAATTTCTCTGGGAACACTTTTACCTGCTTCACTAAAGCCTTGTTCTAGGAATCTTAATGAGTCTCTGCGACTAAATCTCTCAAGTTTTATTTCAATATAGTATCTACCGTAAAGCGGTGATACCGGATCATCTATTTTAAGGAAATCGTAGAGTAATCCTACTTCACTACCAGTTAATATGAATGTAAGATTGCGGCAATAATCATATGCATGTGCTATTGCTTCAATGAATTCTCTTGACAAGGGTCCCCTGAGATTCTGTGCTTCATCTATTGCTATGACTGCTCCAATATCATCTAGAGCGTCAAAGAGGTCTGTGAGAACTAGCATATTCCTACCCTTCCATGTAATCTCTACTTCTACGCCGAGAATGTTTACCCCCTTAACACGTTTTAGAACGCGTAGTATTCTATTATCGCTTTTACTCAATGCTTCAGCTAGCTTAGAGTATAAGTGGAGTCTCCCATAGTTTTCGGGTAATCCTCTTGCATCAATGATTACCTTTGGCCTATCTAATTCATTTAATGCTACTCTTAGAACGGAAGTCTTTCCTATCCTCCTAATACCAGTTAATACGATTAGTGGTCTCCCAATATTCTTTTTCAAGTCTTCTAGTTCTCTTTCACGATCATATAGGTCTTCTCTCCTCTCCTTTGGGCGCTCATCAAATAGCATGGTTCTACCCCAGAACCTAGGTTCTGCCCCAGAACCATAAACGCATTCTACCTATAAAAACACTTCATACAAGGAAGTTAACGCGTAGGAAGTAATCCCATTGCTATTTTTTCTTGTACTCATAGTCTGGCGCTATATCGTATTTCTCTCCCTTCTTTTCACCAATAATATAGAGTTTACCATTATAGACTAATGTGCCATGCACTACTACGCCCTGCTTTCCCAGTTCTCTAAATATGTGTTGTAGTCTTATAGGGATGTACTTGTATTCATAAAGGACTAGTTTTTCCACTCTAATGTTTTCTCCTTCTAGTGTTTCACGTATTGCTCTTTTTAATTCTTCACTTAGTTTTTCTAATTCTACTTGTTTTAATATATCTGGTTCTAGGTCTTCTAACATGTTTATCTCTTCCTCTACTTGTTTTAATATATTTTTAGCCCTATTATTATTTCCTAACACTTATCTAGCACCTATAGAATGGTTTTACGAGTGGTTTATTAGGTAAACCTTTATTATTACAAGCTTACGTATAGGCTATTGTAACCCGGCTCTGGGTGAGATTTGGTGGCTTTAATTGAAGACCCTTATGCTCTTCTAGAAAAATGGCTTAAAGCCCGCGAGTTCATTGTTGTCGGGAAGGGTATTGAGAGAGCAGACGCCTTCGATAAAGCTATTGGTAAGGCGAGGTTTGTTGAAGACTACTTCGATAAAGGGGTACTATTCGTTAAGCAAGTGTTAAGTGAAGAACCACACGCTATCCTAGAAGGAATAGATGTTAGCGAAGCACTAAGAATACCAAAAGTCGTAGGAGTCTTCACAGCTAAAGACATACCAGGTGAAAACCAGGTAGGATACGCTCTACCCGACCAACCCCTCCTAGCAGAAGGCAAGGTAAGATTCCACGCCGAACCGATAGCCCTCGTAGCCGCTGAAGACATAGACGCAGCCTTCGATGCAGTAGAAAAAGTAAAGGTGAAGTACAAGCCCCTCCCAGTACTCCTCGACCCCCTAGAAGCAATGAACCGTACTGATGTCTTAGTACACGAGGAAAATGGTTCAAACATAGCCTTCCGTACAAAAGTTAGGAAGGGAAACGTTGAGGAAGGATTCGCTAAAAGTGATGTAATAGTAGAAAACGAGTACCGTACCCACCACCAAGACCACCTCTACCTTGAAACCGAGGGAGCCTTAGCGATACCAGACCTTGAGGGTAGGATAACAGTTATCACGGCAGCCCAATACCCCCATCTAGCCCAATCCATTGTTGCCCGAGTACTAGGAGTACCCATGAGCAAGGTCAAGATAATAATACCCTTCCTAGGCGGAGGCTTTGGAGGAAAAGACGATGAAGGCCCACTAGTAGCAGCTAAAGCAGCACTCGTAGCCTACAAGACTGGTAGACCAGCATTCCTAATGTATACTCGTGAGGAATCACTAAGAATACATCCAAAGAGAGAAGCAACTATAATAAAGTATAAGTCGGGTGCAACTAAGGATGGAAAACTATCGGCAATAGAAGTAACAATAATACACGATACTGGAGCCTATACTAACCGTGGACCCTTCATCCTATGGAGAGCATCAGTTCACGCGAGCGGCCCATACTATGTACCCCACGCTAAGGTAGACGGCTACTGTATCTACACCAACAAGTTCCCACAGGGCTCCTACCGCGGCTTCGGTAACCCGAGCGTACAGTTTGCTGCAGAAGCACAAATGGATGAACTAGCCCGTAAGCTTGGAATGGATCCAGTAGAGTTTAGGTTAAAGAACCTTCTAAGACCAGGGCAGACTACTATAACGAACCAGCTACTCGACCACTCAGTTGGTATAGCTGAAGCAGTTGAAAAACTAGCTAAGAATATGGGCTGGTATGAGAAGAGGAAGGCCTTCGAAGAATACAATAAGCGTAGCAAGCGCTACAAGCGTGGTATAGGTATAGGTGTAGCATGGCACGGTATAAGTACTAGTCGTGGCGTACCAGACTGGAGCAACGCCTACATAAAGATAGACAAAGATGGATCAGTAACAGTCTACACCGGTATAATGGAGATGGGCCAGGGCTCGCCAAACAGTAGTCACCGGCAAATAGTAGCAGAAGTACTAGGAGCACCCCTCGACTTAATCAAAGTAGTCTTCGGTACAACTGATGCACCCGATACTGGTGCAACCCATGCTTCACGTGGTACGAGTATTGGTGCGATAGGAGTCCTAGTAGCGGCGGCAAAGATACGTGAACGCCTCAATAAGCTTGCAGCCGAGCTCCTCAATGCTAGACCCGATGACATAGTAATAGCTAACGGTAAAGTATACGTTAAAGGTAATGAGTCTAAGAGCATGACGTGGAAAGAGCTAATAAAGCAAGCCTATGCCCGCGGAGTAGACGTATCAGCAACGGGATACTTCTTCCTACCTAAAGGAAAATTCGACGACGCTAAAGGCCAGGGCTACGCCTACCCAGCCTACAGCTACGTAGCACTAGCAGTTGAAGTAGAAGTAGACACCTATACTGGTAGGGTAAGAGTACTCAAAGCCTATCCAGCACTAGCAGCGGGCAAAATAATCAACCCCGTACAAGTAGAAGGCCAAATGGAGGGCGCTATAGCCCAGGGACTAGGCTACGTCCTCATGGAGCAATTCGTCTTCGACGATAAGGGTAGGGTATTAAACGCCGATATGACGGACTATGTTGTACCAACAGCTCTAGACGTACCAGTAGTAGAGAAGCCAGTATACGTTGAAGACCTATTCAAGTACGGTCCCTTCGGAGCTAAGGGTGTAGGAGAGATGGCGTTGATTCCAGTACCAGCAGCGATATCCAATGCTGTATCACATGCACTAGGAATACGTGTAACTCGGCTACCATTGACTCCTGAAAACGTCTACTTCTTATTGAAGAAAAAGTAAGAGGAGGTGGATTGGAAGTGTTCTATAGGATTCCTAGATTCAACTATTACCGTGTAACTAGTCTAGAAGAAGCATTAAAACTAGTTAATGAGCTCGAAGACTTCAAGGTAGTTGCTGGTGGAACCGATCTAGTAATGGATTTAAAGATTAAACGCTACTTACCAAAGAATATAATAGATATATCAAGGGTTAAGGAGCTAGACTACATAGTAGACGATGGAGATAGGATAAGAATAGGAGCACTAACAAGACTACAAGAAATAGTTGACTCCCCCATCATAAAGGAGAAAGCCTATGTTCTAGCAGAAGCAGTAAACCAAATGGCTTCTTGGCAGATAAGAAATATTGCTACTATAGGCGGAAACCTCTGCAATGCCTCTCCTGCAGCCGATACAGCACCACCACTATACGTGTTGAACGCTGAACTTAAACTTGTAAGCGTTGAAGGAGAACGGATTGTACCGGTAACAAAATTCTTCCACGGCCCAAGGAAGACAGAGCTTAGGAGGAACGAGTTATTAGCTGAGATAATATTGCCAGTTGAAAAAGATGCTGGAGCATCGGCGATAAAGCTTGGTAGGAGGACAGCGTTCACGTTATCAATTGTAGCAGTTGCAACACTAGTAAAAGTAAAAGACAATAGGTTTACTGATGTACGCGTAGCATTAAACTCAGTAGCACCAACACCCGTTAGGGCTCCAAGCGTAGAGAAAGCTCTCACAGGTAGAGAGGTATCTCTTGAAGCAGTTGAGGAGGCGGCAAAACTAGTTGTCAACGACATTAAACCGATTTCTGATGTACGTGCTTCAGCTGATTATCGCCGTGAAATGTCGGTTGTATTGACACGTGATTCTCTACTCAAATCACTTGAAAGAATAGGGATAAAACTCGGAGGTGAAGAGTAATGAAGGTGTCCTTCACCTTAAATGGTAGGAGAGTAGAAGTAGACGTTGAGCCCAACGAGGTATTACTCGACGTATTGAGGCTTAAGCTTGGAGTTAAGAGTGTTAGGAGGGGTTGTGAGAGAGCAGAGTGTGGTGCGTGTACAGTATTATTGGATGGAGAACCAGTGTATTCTTGTACAATACTAGCCCCCATGGTGGAGGGACGTACTGTTGAAACCGTAGACTATCTTGCATCCACTGGTGAACTAAAACCACTAGTTGAAGCATTCGTTAAAGTAGGAGCTATTCAGTGTGGCTTCTGTACACCTGGATTCTTGTTAACGGCTTATGCTTTATTGAAGCGAAACCCCCAACCCACTGTCGAAGAAGTTAAGAAAGCAATAGAAGGTAATATCTGCCGCTGTACTGGGTATCAGAAAATAATTGAAGCAATATTACTTGCATCTAAGCTGTACGCTGAGAAAAGAAGTAAAGGAAAAGAAGAATAATCAATTATCGTTTTTTTCTCTCTAAAAGCACACTTGTTAAAGAATTAACAAGTGGGTAGAAGAATAAAATTTATTTCTAACCCCTCAAGTAGAATTATAGTGTGATAAAATGAGTCTTCTAACCGAGGCCCAAACTAAAACCACTGCTATAATAATTGTTGCCATCGTTATAATCGCTATAATAGCTGGTGCAGCATATTTTCTATCACAAAAACCCGCTCAAACAGTAACCGTAACACAAACACAGACCGTAACTCAAACAGCTTCTCCGACAACTACTACTTCTCCAACACAAACGGTAACGCCGCCCAAGATTAGCGAGATTAAAATAGGATTAATCGAGCCCTTAACTGGAGCCCACGCAGTCTTCGGCCAAGAAGCAAAGCAGGCAGCTGAGCTAATCATCGATATAATCAACAATGAGCTAGGCGGTATAAAGTCTCTAGGCGGAGCTAAACTCAAACTAGTTGTAGCTGATGCAGGTGAAACACCAGAACAAGCAAAGCTAGCAGCCGAGAAACTCGTAGCCGAAGAACACCCGCCAATAATTCTAGGAGCCTATATTAGCCGTATGACAGCTGCTGTAGCAGAAGTAACTGAGCGTGAAAAGATAATCCTAGTCATGGATGGATTAGTAGATAGTCTAACCGAGCAGGGATGGAAATATGTCTTTAGGGCAGCACCCAAGGCTAGTGCTCATGGTAAATCAGCTGTAGACTTCGTATTAGAAATGGCTAAGAAGAAGGGCTTAGAGATAAAGAAGGCTGCTGTTATCCACGAGGACTCGATTTTCGGAACCTATGTAGCACAGGGTGCTATTACCGAGTTAATGAAGAATGGCATCAAGTACATGGCTGAAGCATACCCGTATGATATAAGTGATGCTACACCAATAGTATCAAAGCTAATGGACTATAACCCAGACATAGTTATATCAGTACCATACTTCCACGACGGTGTACTAATAGCAAAGACTATTAAGGAAATGGGCTTCCGCCCAATGTTTATTGCTGGCGCTGGTGCTTGTGGATACACTGATCCAGAATCAATTAAGGCTGCTGGAGAAGCAGTAGAATGGTATACTAACACCTACAGCTACAACCCAGCAAGACCAACTGAGTGGAACAAGAAGGTAGTAGAAATGTTCAAAGAACGCTATGGTAAGCTACCAACCGAGGCTGCTGGTATAATATTCTACTCGTTAATGGTTGTTAAAGAAGCATTAGAAAAGGCTGGTGAAATGCATCCAGAAGACCCATTAAACCCAGACAACCTACGCGAAGCCTTCCTAGCACTAGACCTAACAGACGATAACAGCATTGCAGCACAACTATATCCAACAGGCCACATAAAGTTCGCACCCAACGGCGACAACATTTATGCTGGTACAGCAGTCCTACAAGTAATCAATGGTGAACCACACGTAGTATGGCCTGATCCAGAGCCCGGTATAGAGCCAGTATTCCCGAGACCAGACTGGCCTGGAGCACAGGGCTAAGAAGGACTCCTAGGCTGGTTTCATCTCGTTAAACGATATAGTTTAAACAATGATTTTTTCTTAAACTCATCCCAAAACCCTTATAAAGAACTCCTAACCTATACTACCGTGTGCAAATAATTTAATTAACCAAGCCTTCAAACAAGTACCCAGCTAAACACGAGCCTAGTTACACCGCCTAGAAAAGGGTGTAAAACAAAGTGATGGCTATAGATCCCTCACTACTACTACAAAACCTAGTTAACGGTGTTTTCACGGGACTCCTATACTCTCTAGTAGCATTAGGACTAGCATTGATTTTCGGCGTTATGGATATAATCAATTTCGCTCACGGAGACTTCGTAATGGTTGGAGCCTACCTAACCTTCGTGTTAGCGACAACATTCATGATAGACCCATCGCTAACAGCTTTCATAACGATGCCGATATTCTTCGTCTTCGGTATAGTAGTCTATAAGCTGATTATCGAGCGTGTTCTGGGAGCAGAACCACTAATCCAGATAGCTGTTACCGTTGGCTTATTAATGGTTCTTAGAAACCTAGCGTTAATGATATTCCACGCCGAGCCCAAGGGTGTACCGTTTACAATGTTTACTCAGCCGATAGTATTGGGCCCGATAACTATTGCTTCATCACGCCTCATTGCTGGTGTAGTAAGCTTGGTAGCTCTAGGACTGATACATATACTATTAACTCGTACCAAGTGGGGTATAGCTATGAGGGCAACAGCTGATGATAGAGAAGTAGCAGAACTCATGGGAATCAATGTTAAGAGAGTCTACGCCATCACCTTTGGTCTCGGTGCTTCTCTTACAGCTCTTGCAGCAGCATTAATAATGACTTTCAGCCGTGCAGACCCCTACCTCGGACTACTCTACGGCCTACTATCATGGGTTATAGTAGCTATGGGTGGTTTGGGAGGAGTTATAGGAGTACTAGCCTCTGGATTGATAATTGGTATCATAGAGGCTCTCGGTATAACTATTGTTGGAGCTGGTGCACGAGAACTATTCATCTATTTGACGTTCTTCTTCATTCTATGGTTCCGTCCTAGAGGACTCTTCGGTAAGAGGTGATCTATGCGGTGCCAAGTGTATTAGCGAAAAAACTTGCTTTAACAAAAGAACGCCTCTATGGACTCATAGGGCTAGCAGTAGTATTAGCGCTTGTACCAGTATTCCTAGGATTCAACTTCTACTATGTGTTACTAGCAACAAACGTTATGCTCGCAGCCTCACTAGTAGCTTCATGGAATATTATCGGCGGCTATGCTGGCCAACTAGACCTAGCTGCATCAGCCTACATGGCTCTCGGAGCAGTTGTTACCGGCCACTTACTAGCAAGTTATGGTCTAACACCATGGATAGGAATGTTTCTTGGAGCTGGACTAGCAGTTGTAGTAGCAGTCCTCGTAGGCTATCCGACCTTCCGGTTCGGTATCAAAGAAGTATGGTATGCATTACTGACATCGGCGCTCGTAATAATATTGATGAGAATCTACTACTTGATCTACGGGTCATTTGAAACCTATATACCGCACATGGAGCCCGAGTGGCTTTACCTAAGCTTCCGGCGATACGAAGTCTACTACTACTTGTTGGCGGCAATGGTTGTTATAGTTGTGTGGATTAACTTGAAGATAAAGAGCAGTAAGCTAGGCTACTACCTAGCAGCTATACGCGAAGACGAGCTCGCAGCCGAGGCCTTGGGAATAGATGTACGCCGATACAAGCTCTACGCGTTAATGATATATGCGGCTCTAGCTGGGATAATAGGTGGAATATACATTACCCTAACAGGTATATTATCGTATAGACTCTTCGACCCATGGCTTGGAATAGTAACGGCTGTTATGGGTATAGTAGGTGGGCTAGGAAGCGTTGAAGGAGCAGTACTAGCAGCAGTAATCCTAAGATCACTAGAAGAATACCTGCGAGGAGCTATTGGTGCAACCTATCCTGGTTCCCACCTACTAGTCTACGGTATAATACTGATACTCGTAGGAGTCTTAAAGCCTGAAGGCTTAGCTAGCCTCATACGCTACATTAAGAACAAGTTATTCTACCGCAACCGGGAGAGGTGATGAGAAAACATGCCTCAACCCATACTCCGCGTAGAAGACGTTGTTAAACGCTTCGGCGGTATAATAGCAGTAAACCACATGAGCATGGAGGTCTACGAGAACGAAATACTAGGCCTCATAGGCCCTAATGGTGCTGGTAAGACGACTTTATTCAACTGTATAACAGGGGTATACAAGCCCGAGGAGGGAAGGATTATTTTCCGTGGAGAAGAAATCACCGGGCTACCACCACACATAATCATACAGAAGGGGATAGCGCGTACATGGCAGAAAGTAAGGCCCTTCAAGAAGCTAACGGTGCTAGAAGCAGTTACAGTTGGAGCACTCCTTAGGGAGCCCGATGTCGATAAGGCTAAGAGTATTGCCGCTGAGCTCCTAGACTTTATAGGTATTAGTAGGGATAGATGGAATAGGCTTGGAAGCGAGATAACATTAATCGAGCACAAACTAGTAGACCTAGCACGCGCTCTCGCAACTAAGCCTAAGCTAATCCTATTAGATGAAGTAGCAGCCGGTCTAAGACCCCATGAAATGGATGAGCTCGCAAAAGTATTATTGAAGATACGCGAGGAATACAAGCTAACACTCATAGTAGTAGAACACGTTATGAGATTCGTTATGGGCTTGAGTGAGAGAATAGTAGTAATGCACGAGGGGAGGAAGATAGCTGAGGGTAAACCCGAGGAGATAGCCAACAACCCCAAGGTAATCGAAGCCTATCTTGGAACAAAACCATTATGAGGTGGAGGAATAGTGGCGGGAGAAGTCCTCGTATTAGAAAAAATAAATGCTGGCTATGGTGAATTCCACGTATTATTTGATGTAAGCCTCAAAGTACGCCGGGGTGAAATAGTAGCTCTCGTAGGCCCTAATGGTGCTGGTAAGACTACTACTCTGCGAACAATTATGGGTATGACAACCCTCTACTCTGGCAATGTATTGTTAAACGGACAAGATGTTACAAAGATACCAACCCACAAGAGAATAGAGCTAGGCATAACAATGGTTCCCGAGGGTAGGAGGATCTTCAAAACACTAACCGTATACGAAAACCTCCTAGCCGGTGCAATGACTAGGAAAGCCCAAGAAAAATTCCAAGAAAACCTAGAACTAGTATTCAACTTATTCCCTAGGCTCAAGGAGAGGAAGAACCAGATAGCGGGAACACTATCGGGTGGAGAAGCACAAATGCTAGCAATAGCGCGAGCACTAATGTCGGATCCAGACATCCTACTACTAGATG
>CAZWTS010000182.1:0-4330 GCA_964637085.1 uncultured Desulfurococcales archaeon
TCTTATCTATATCCCTCCTAGAAGAACCAGTAAGTGCCGCTATTTTATCTATTGTCTCCTCTAACTTTTTCGCGTATTCTGTTACTTGCGTACCAGCTACATATTCAAATCTTATTACACCATCCTGAAGTTTATCCACATTTATTATTTTTATACCACCTATTTCAGATGTCACCGATACATGTGTTCCAAAACATGCTTCGGTATCCCAATTTTCTATCTCAACTATTCTAAGGATAGGATCTGGTGGGACACCCCCCTGATATATTGTGTATCCATACAATGCCTCCGCTTTATTACGATCTATAAATCGTGTTATAACTTTTCTCCTTTCGATAATTACTTTATTTGCTAATTCCTCTATTCGTTTTATCTCATCCTTTGAAGGCATCTTGTAGTGTGTTACGTCAAGACGTGCTTTTTCTTCTGTTTTCTCGGCACCTGCTTGCCATATATGATCCCCTAAAACTCTTCTCAACGCACCAAGTAATACATGTGTAGCAGTATGATGGCGCATTAATCTAAATCTCCTATCCCAGTCAATACGGCCTAGTACAATTTCACCCTCCTTTATTATAAACGGCTTCTCTAACACATGTATTATTACTTTGCCTATCTTTTGTACATCAATTACTCTAACCATTCCCTCTGGTACGAGAATATATCCAGTATCTGGCTTTTGACCACCACCCTCGGGATAGAATGCCGTAGCATCTAGTACTACATAGTTGTCTTTTACTCCGATTACTTTTGCTTTAAACTCACGTATATATGGATCTTCATGGAACAATCTCCTTGTTTCCGGTAGATTTCTCGACCATTCAATTACATCTTTTGGCAACTTTATTTTTAATTGTTTTAAAACTCCTCCTTTATGTCTGGCCGCTACAAGAGCATAAAAGTTTGGTGGAACCTCCACTTCCACGCCTAGCTCACGTGCTTTTTGCGCTACTATATCTGGCGGTAAGCCGTGGGAATCATATAATTCTATGAGTTCATTTAATCCTATTTTTCTTCTTTTTCTTAAGTAGCGCTTTATAATATTCGATCCACGCCTTAAGGTCTCCCTAAATCTCTCCTCCTCGTAATTAATGACATCAATTATGTAATTCTTTCTCTTAAGAAGTTTTGGAAAGTCTTCAGACCAATACTCGATCTGTAATAATACTAATTCCGATAACGGCACATCAGCTCCAATAATGTTCATTGAACGAAGCGTCCTTCGAATGACAAGTCTAGCCAGATATCCTTCACCAGAATTCGATGGCACTATACCGTCTGCGAGCATCCACGCAAGTGTTCTCGTATGATCTAGTATCGCGTAGACTTTAGCTGTTTTCATGAAAATATCTCTAAAACTCGTAGGATTCATACTCAGCTCTTTTGA
Source organism: uncultured Desulfurococcales archaeon (assembly GCA_964637085.1). Classification (GTDB taxonomy): domain Archaea; phylum Thermoproteota; class Thermoprotei_A; order Sulfolobales; family WANQ01; genus JALWGO01. Next base: position 1,388 of record CAZWTS010000182.1, read on the forward strand.
TACTTGCTCCACAAATCTATTAATAGATGATGGATCATTTGGATTTAACTTTGCAGCATATTTTAGGCCTACCATAAGTTCTTCCTTATTTAATGAGTTCACACCGAGTTTTTTATGGAACCTATTTACAAGATCGCCGTATATTGCGTGAAACGCTGTGGGGGTCTTTTGTGTAAGCCAGGCGATTCTTTCTACACCGTACCCCGTATCAACTATCTTTATGGGAATTTCTTCGTATCGACCGTTCTCAACTTTGTATTGCATAAATACTAGTGTTGCTACCTCAAGACCGCCAACGGCAACTTCAAATGACGGGCCAGCATTGCCTCCGCCCTCCCACCAGGATTCTTTAAAGACTATTTGGTCTTCAGGTATGCCTATTTCTTTTGTAAAGAACTCATATGCCAGTTCTACTGTTTTATCTTTCCAATAAATCTTCTTATTCGGATAATTAAACGCATGGTGAGCAGCCATTTCGAAACTTGTTAAATGCCTGCCGAAGGTTATTCCCACGTTATCTATATCTTCTAACCTTATACAGGGCTGTGATATTACTAGAGGATTAGCTGGAGGAGGCACTATACCATTTGTTACAAAGGGTTGGAAAACAACTATACTCGCAATGGTTAAATATAAATCATCTCTCCATCGCGCCACAACTGGACGAGGCTCCACTGGTTTATGACCATTACGTTTAAAGAATTCTATAAATTTCTTCCTAACTTCTCTAACACTTAATGGGGGACTCTTAATATCTATTTCTGGAAATACGTAATCGCTACAAGGGGCATCCATACAAGTTTCTAGTGTAGGGTTTAAGGTCCAGAAAAACTCTCCGCAGACCCTACATTTTTTACGTACAAATTTTTTTCTATCAAAGAAGCCTAGACGATAAGTTTCATCACTAACAATCTCTCCCATAACCTAGGCACCTTGTTCTACTGCCTACCTTGTACTTTTAGAAGCTAAGATATATTCGTACTACTTAGATTTAACCCCTATAAATAGTATTATCTTTGTTCTACTAAAATATAGTATAGTTTGAAATTGATACTATAAATAAAATCTGTTATCCAAATAGTGCGCCGAGACCTGCAGCTATGTCTTCTTCGCTAATAGTTTCTTTCTTTTCTTCCTCTTCTTTTTCTTCCTTCTTTTCCTCCTCAGCCGCCGGCTGTGCTGCGGGTGCGGTAGCTACTGGTGTCGCAACTGGTAATGTTGCTGTCTTTAGTACTTCATCTATATTTACTTCTTTTAACGCTGCGACAACAGCTTTTACTCTAACCTCATCAACTTGTATTCCTGCCGCTTCTAGTATTTTCTTTAGATTTTCCTCATTGATTTCCTTCTTAGCTGAGTGTAGGAGTAAGCTTGCATATATGTACTCTATGGTTCAACACCTCCCATTCCCTTAATCTTTTACCAGGGTAGTTGTTGGTTCTCCAGGAGTATTTAAATGTTAAAGACTGATTTATCCAAATAGTGCGCCGAGACCTGCAGCTATGTCTTCTTCGCTAATAGTTTCTTTCTTTTCTTCCTCTTCTTTTTCTTCCTTCTTTTCCTCCTCAGCCGCCGGCTGTGCGATAGGTGTTTCTACCTCTAATCCTAATTCTGGTGCTTTCTGTGATAATATCGCTGCTAAAGCCTTTGCTTGGGCTTCGGCCTTTGATAGTATTAACTCTACGGTCTCTGGCGTTATTATTAACGCCTCTACTGCGAGTAGTAGGGCGTTAATATACGCTTTTGTTAATGATAATTCTAGTATTGATGGTTCTGGATATGCTACCTCCATACCTATTTTCAATGCATCTTGATATGCCTTTATTATATCATTCTTGTACTCCTCTAAGTCTATTACTAGTTTATCTTTTGGTATAATTAATCCTTCATCGTAAGCTGCTTTTAATTGAAGCTTTATTTCAATAGGTTCTATTCCGAGTTTTTGTAGAATTGATGCAAGTTCGGGCGTTATTTTATCACCAGGTTTAGCGACAACTGTATCTTTCGATACCCAAATACTACCTCCTTGTACTCTTGTTGGAATCTTCAGCCTACCAAATACGCTTAACATCGGTCCAGGCGGTATACCAGTGCTTCCAGCCGGGATTACTATCTCTGTTGGAGCTATATCTCCGGGCTTAGCTGGTGCTCTTGCCTTATATTTCTCTAATAACAGTAATAACTCGAACGGATTAATATTCGTGAATAGAAATAAGTTTGAACCTTCCAAATACTTCTTGAACTCGTCGAAATTCTTTAACCCTGCTTTTTCTGCCGCCAACTTAAATAATGTATTTTTAGTAACTCTAAATACTACTTTATCTCGTAGGTTCTTACGTATTACTTGTAATTGCTTTGTAGGTATTTTTGTTAAATCTGCTAAAGCTATTACTTTATAGCTTTTTATTAGCTCTACTAGTTCCTCTACCTCTTCAATTTTCCATTTAGGTATCCTACGCGCTCTTGTACTCATGGTTACAGCACTCATCTTAATTTCACCTCGACTGGTGGGCCCATAGTTGTCTTTACATAAACCCTACAAGCAGTTTCTATAGGTCTTTTTATCTTACCCTCAATAAAAGATAGGACAGTTACTGCATTCTCAACTAAGTCATCTACATTCATATCCTCAGTACCTATACATCCAGCAACGAATGCCTGCTCCTTATTCCTAAGGAATGTAGCTGATCTATAAGTACTTAATACAGTCTCTAAGTTAGCTGCTGGTGATATAGCTATAGGTATCTTACCTCTAGGGCCTAATGCAGGGCCTAATATCCTACCAGCTATAGGCATTAAGTCAGCCTTTATTAAGACCCAATCACACTTACTAGCTATTTTCTTCGCATCCTTACGGCTTAACTTACTTAAGTCTTCCCTAGATATTATCATGTCGAAATCTAAGTTACGTGCCTTCAGTAACATATCCCCATCAGCAACTAA
>CAZWTS010000183.1:0-4506 GCA_964637085.1 uncultured Desulfurococcales archaeon
CAAATAGCCAATCTAATGTTGAGACTCAAAACCCAAATAGACTAAACGTCTGAGTGATCAACGCACAAGAGAATAGAAATAAATATGATAAGTGGTGAAACAGTAAATTATTTAATTAAGGTGCAAAATCCGACAAGAATATCATTATACTATTGGTTTGAAGATTATAATAGGATAGAAGACCTTAAAATAGCGTTACCGAGAGGATTAATGATAGTAGAGGGTACAGAAGACTATATACCAGTAGAGATAAGTAGTGATATCCCAGGAATACATAGACTAAGTCTACGCATAATATTTGAAGATAATTATAGACTTGTAAGACTCTATAGGGATATTACGCTATACATAAAGATAGCGCCTAAGACAAAGATAGCGTTACTAGCAGCCCATAGACTTATTAGTAGGCTTCCACGCGAAGTCGTTGAACAAGCACCGGGTAGGAGGCCTAGTAGCATAATACTAAATCCACGTGTACATGTTTCAAGAAGGGGCGAGTATTATGGTGCCCGTCAATATGTTCCTGGCGATGATTTAAGCCAAATACATTGGAAGAAGTCTTTATCGAAACTAACATTAATATCAAAGGAGCGTAGGCAGAGTTATAGTCCGTCTATTATAATATTAGCTGATACGTGTAGTTATGATAATAGAGATTACGCAAACATCCTCTACACCTTAGTATCAACTCTTATAAGTATCTCACTACAAGATCCTTTAAGAATAGTATCATTAGCTATATATGACGTTAACCAAACGTATTTACTAATATTAGAGGACTATGCTGCAAGAGTATTATATAGAGTAGTAAAGAATATTGAGGAAGGTAAAATATCTTCAACGAGGGTTCCGAGGAAGACATTAGATAAGAACATAGCCTCACTACTTGCTAGTATTCGGAACGAGAAAATATCCTCACTATATGATTATATTATAGGAAGTATTAAAGAAAAGTATATGTGGAGAAATGTGCTTGCTCTGACGGAGAGAACGTTTACACATAATGTTATGATAATTCATGGAGATAATATAGTATCTGATGCCTACACACTTGTAGAATATATTCTTCTACGCAAGGGATTTAATGTACAAAAACCTCCTAAAATACCTCCTAGGATATTATATGAAAGAGTCCTCGAGGAGCCAATAGGCGTAAAATAGTGATGGATAAAACAAATAAAAACAGTAGAATTTGTAAGAAAAATAGTTATCTCGTATTGTTCTCTAATAGTTTTATCAGCCATATCAATATTTTTAGGAGGACTCGAACCCTAAGTAAACAAAAGAGGTCTTAGTGATTTATCTCAACTATACTAATGTATAGAGGTAGATGCCTTGGATCTTAAACTATTGTTTTTAACAACAGAGTATCCGCCATACATTTTTGGTGGGGGAGGAGTTTTTGCGTATAATTTAACACGCTATCTATCGAGAATGGGTGTTAGTGTTTGCGTGATATCTAAGGGTATGGAGTTTAAAGAGAAAGAGTTCAATAATGATAACATAGTAGTGTATAGAGTAAAAACGCCTGAAATTCCACCTAAACACGTTTGGTTCCAATTATATGGATTGAAAAAAATTATAAGTATAATAAACAAGATTAAGCCAGATATAATACACGCAAACTCGTTCTCAGCCGCTATAATATTCAGATATTTAAAAAATAGTCATTTTAACTACCCCTTAATAACTACATTACATGGCTACCCTCGTCATTATCTCAGGCTTAGCTTGCATTCATTAGCGTCTTCAAGGAATATCGGTCAGTTATCTACGTATGTACTAGGTTACCCCGTATGGGATCTCCTATTATCGAATGAAGTGAAGTATAGTGATATAATTGTAACAATGTCGAGTTATGTTATCGAGTCATTATATACGGATTACAAGGTAAATCGGAGTAAATTAATCTACATTCCTAATGGTATTGATTTATCACTCATAAATGATAGTATATGCAAGTACTATAAGCAATCATTGCATAATAGAAATAAATACATAGTCTTAACAGGCGGCAGAATGTTTTATGAAAAAGGGTTATTCCTCATACCCTATATAGCTAAGAAACTGAAAACAAAAGGCTATAAAAATATAGAGTTCATAATATTTGGTGATGGCCCATATCGTGACTTCATTAACAAAGTAGCGGAGAAACTAGACATACTAGACATCGTTAGAATACTCGGAGCATTACCACATAGGATTGTATTGAGCCTTATATGCTTAGCCGATATAGTATTGGTTCCAAGCATATATGAGCTAATGCCGATGTTCATGCTAGAGGCTATAGCATTAAAGAAGCCAGTTATCGCATTAAAATCAATGTATATAGAAGACATAGTCTCTAAGGGAATATCCCTAGAATTAGCTCAAGGTATTAGTGATATGGCGGAGAAAATCGTTAACGTAATAAACAGGTATTCGGAGTGGAGCAAAATAGCTGAGAGCAATTTCGAAGTATTAAAAAGAGAGTTCGAGATCTCCGTAATCGCGCAAAAATACTTGAATATATATGAACAGTTACTTGAAGAGGACTAGGACATGTGCGATGTATGTATAATTATTCCGGGATTTGGGTACACTACTATAGATTCTAGAATACTAAGGCTTCAGCCTTGGAATTATTTGTTTCAGTTATCACTCGATCTAAAAAAGAACTACAATGTATGTCTCATACCTATGGATACTGTTTTTTCATCGGAACTGTTTGATCAATTCAATATTATTGGTCTAAAGACCTCAAATAACATACATATATGTAAGCACATTTTCATACCAGTAGCTATTGGTTTTTTAACAAAGATTCTAAGATATATTGAGAAAAAACGATTAGGGAGGCAAATACTTTACGGTGTTTTAACGACGCCATTAATGGATCTAAGAATACTGTTACGTAATTATATTGTAATAAAGAGAACTAGTACAAGTATAGCTGTAGACTCATTACTATATGAAAACATGTTATTTAGACTAAAAACTAAAGTTATAAACAAGAAGCTTTATAAAATAATAGTTCCATCAACAGACTATAAGCAAATCCTAGAAGAGAGAAGTATTCCAGAGGAAAAAATCGTACTATATTATCCAAGGATATCTTGTGATGAGAAGATTTCTAAGGAGAAGAATGATAATGATGTTTTTATGTTAACATATTTTGGTGCATTTAGTGAGGAGAGAGGTGTCATAAGTTTACTAAAAGCGTTTAGAAGAATAGTCGACAATCATAGAATTAATATGGTTCTCCAACTCCTTATTAGAAGAATAGGAAGCAAGAACGTACAGCAATATATTAGCTTGCCCGAACTAGGACAAAGGATTAGATTAGTACACGGCGATTTACCTAGGGAGAAGCTACACCAATTTGTCTCGTCTTCTGATATCATAATCTTACCCTATCGCATAATATCTTCAACTGTCCCCCTCGTGTTCCTAGAATCGCTATTAATATACTATGACATACCTGTATTATCGACATCTATACCTGGCATTAAGGAGCATATAGTTAGGTATATGCCTTACGAACTCCTCTTGGAGCCAAATTATTCTGTACATGAATTAGCAGAAGTTATATTACAAGTATTAAATTCAAACGAAATACTTGAAAGAATAAGTTATATGAAGAAGAGCTATGCCCGTAGACTATGTAATGTAATAAACAGTCAAAGTCTAAGTTTATTGTAAGTACTCGTATAGTTTCTCTATATACCTCATTACTCTACTAGCATCATATATTTTAGCAACACTTCGACACTTCCGTTCCAGTAATCGTCTATTCATTTTCACGTATTTAGTATAGAGCAATATTACTTCGGCCAGTCTATTAGGGGTTATATGTTTAGGTACTGTTACTCCTACTCCAAGCATTGAGAGTTCTTTTATCTCACTTGAAACATTTGTTGCGATAAAAGGTATTCCTACAGCTAGGGCCTCTTTTATAACGTTAGGTGAAGCTTCAGCAAGTGATGTTAGACATAAAATATCACTCATTTTGTAATATTTTACTACTTCATCTGGTGGAACATTACCAATAAATAAAACTTTATTAGACAATCCATAGGCTTCTACTAGACTCTTCAGTCTACGCTTCTCTGGACCGTCACCGACAATTAATAACTTTATATTATTTCTTTCTCTCTCTATAATTCTCATACTCTCAATCAGTAAATCTACGCGCTTTACTCTTTCAAGTCTACCAACAAATAATAAAATAATATCATTAGATGTTAAATTCATTCTCCTTCTTAGCTCATTTCTCTCTTCTGGGGTTGGCGGAGTAAATTTACTAAGATCGACTGTTCCACCTGGGATTACTATGGTTTTCTTTTTCATCGAAGTAGTTAACTTATAATAATTCATTAGTGACTTGCTAACAAATATTATTGCACTAGCGTAGATAAAGGAGAAATACTCCAGTAGCATATAGAATGGATAAACCAGTAACGCTATAAGAGGTCTAGTAGCTCTTAGAGTTTCTAGTGGGGGAGCATGAACAGTAGTAATAATTTT
>CAZWTS010000184.1:0-3138 GCA_964637085.1 uncultured Desulfurococcales archaeon
TCTACCTATTTCTACGAGCCTACGGTCTCCAGCAACTCTACCTTTCTCGAGGGGTGTGTATGCTTGTATTAGTATGTTGTTTTCTATTGCATAAGCTAGTAGGCTGTCTTCAACCCATCGATCAAGAATACTGTATTTTACTTGATCGGCAACGATTTCGTGTTTTCTCGTAGAGTAGAGGGCTTCTTCTAGTTCTCTTCTATTAAAGTTACTAACCCCTATGTAACGGGTTAGTCCCCTCTCAGCTAAGGCTTCTAGAGCGCGTACTTGGTCACGTATACTTATGCTTCGATTAGGCCAGTGGATGAGAACTAAGTCTACCTCACTTACTCCTAGCCTTCTTAGACTCTCCCTCATAGCCTTTAACGCTTCATATTCATTAGTGAAATGTTCTGGTAATAGCTTAGTAGTAATGAACACGTTATCTCTACCAACACGTTTAACAACGCGTCCAACGAGTTCTTCAGCTTTACCCCAGCCATACATTTCAGCCGTATCAATAAGGTTGAGGCCTAGATTAACTGCTTCAACTAGTACTTCCTCAGCTCTACTATAGTCACGTATAGCCCATGTACCAATACCTATAGCTGAAACCATTTCACCATGTCTGCCAATGGGTTTACGATCAGAATAGTCTATGGGGAATCGCGGCAACTTCTCTTCTCCTCTCTAACCTACTAGTAATTTTAATGTTAGTTTAAGTTAAAATAAACTAATTCTAATCATTGATAGAGCACTCTTATTGTTCGAGTTTTTAGAGCTTCTAGTTCTAATACTTAGATTTACAAGGGTTCTACGCCAAGTACTGTATTAGAGAGATTATGAGAGATGATGGACTGTGAATAAACTATCATATACTATAATCGTAGCTGTTGCTGCGGCAATAATAGCATTATCAATCCTATATGTTGCAAACACTACTATAATGTCCCAGGAAACAGTTACCCAGCCGACAACTAGTAAACCCAGCAATCAAACTCAGTCGGTTGTGAACCAGCCCCCAACTACTAATGCTGCTAATGAGAGTAGGGGAACAGTAGAATCAAGCAAACTAGAGACTCAGGAAAACATTACTAGTATTGTAGAATCATTTAAGAGTTATGAAGAATTACAAGACTATATACGAGAAACTAGTATTACTACTACAACTCATATCTCCCTAGCATTACCGAGTTTTGCTGGAGGATCTGTTGTAACCTATGGTGCTCCACCATTAACTCAGGCTGTGACATCAGTACCAACTCCTATTGCTAGCCCCGGGCAACAGGTATCAGTTGGAGAGAAAGGTGTATTTTATTCTCAAACAAATGTCCAAGTACCCGGCGTAGATGAAGCAGATATTGTTAAAACTGATGGAGAATACATCTACTTGGCGCGGGAAAATCAAGTCCTAATAATAAAAGCATACCCTGCCGACGTATTATCCTTAGAGAGCCAGATAAACGTATCGAAATACGTTGTTGATGGAGGAAACAATAATACTTCTATGAGGGAGGCCTGTATCGTTAGAGGAATATACCTATACGAGAACAAATTAATAGTGCTAGTAGAGGAAAGCACGTATATTCCATTACCAAGTAATATAATAGTAGAACCACTCCCCATTCAACAAGTTGAAGGAAATGAATCCAATGAAACCAAGCCTACAGCTATACCAGTCATAGTGCCTCCCCCCTACGAGCTCATACCTACAACTCATGTACTAGTATTTGATATAGCTGATAAGAGTAGTCCAAAACTATTATTTAATGTAAGTATTAGCGGTAGCTATGAGTCATCTAGAATGATAGACAACTACCTATACCTAATATCATCAATGCCTACACAGGTCTATGATTTCGCTAACAACACCTATGTAACACTAGTACCATTAGTGAATGGAGAAAAACTCCCCCCAGAAAAAATACTATACTTCACCGAAGTAAAACCAGAAACACCAGTATATACTATGATACTAGTAGTGGATGTCGAGAAAAACGAGTACAATGGGCAAGCAATAATCCAAAACTATTTCGGAGGACTATACGTATCATTGAATAACATGTATGTTCTAGTTGAAAAAGGATTCGACTACACCCTAATAGTAAGAGACATACTAGAAACAATACTACCTAAACTACCAGAAGACTTGAGAAAAGACGCAGAGGAAGTATTATCAAATAATACAAGTCTTAATGTATTCGTATTGAACAAGATATCTAATAAGCTCTATCAATGGTTTATCAATTTACCCGAAAAAGAGCGGCAACAGCTAATTAGGAAGGTGTACGACTTAGTAGTTGAGAAGTATTATACCATTAAGACTGTAATATACAAGTTCTCGTTTAAGGGACTAGAAGTAAAACCAGTAGCAGTAGGCGAGGTACCAGGTAGGATATTAGACCAGTTCGCTATGGATGAGTACAAGGGCTATTTTAGAATAGCTACAACAATAGATAGACCAGTACTAGTAAACCTCTCCCACTACCCCTACGCTATAATAGAGTTCAATACCGCCAATAACGTATACGTATTAAGTGAGAATCTATCAATAATAGGCAAGCTAGAAGACATAGCTCCATCAGAGCAAATATATTCTGCTAGATTCCTAGGAGACATATTATTCCTAGTAACATACCGCCGAGTAGATCCATTATTTGCGATAAATCTATCAGATCCTAGGAAACCAGAAATAATAGGCTATGTTAAAATACCAGGCTATAGCGAATATCTTCACCCCTTCAAAAACAATCTACTAATAGGTGTAGGAATAGAAACAGACGAGAATGGTAGAAGTATCGGGCTAAAAATAAGCGTTTTCAACATCTCAAACCTACGGGATATAAGAGAAGTCTCGAACATAGTATTTAGGGATGAATACTCGACTTCACCGGTACTAAGAGACCATAGAGCCTTCGTATTAAACTGGAATGAAAACTACATGCTAATACCAGTATACACAACAATGTCCCCGGGTATATACAAGATAACAATAGATCCGGAGACAGGTAAACTAGAAGTCAAGGGACATTTACCATTAGAGTATCCGTTGAGAGCGCTCTATATAGGAGAATACGTATATGGCGTAGGCTACTATAGAATAGTGGTCGGAGACAGTGGGATGAATGAAATAGCTTCTATGAAGATACCGGGATTCCA
>CAZWTS010000185.1:0-3753 GCA_964637085.1 uncultured Desulfurococcales archaeon
TACCAATAGTGCTCATAACACCCTTACTAAGACCCCTATTACCCCTCATGTACTTCCCTCATACGATAACCTATACTACTCGTAGATAATATAACAGAAGTATTTAAGACTAACCTAGTGGAACATTATTTATTGATTAAAAAAGATTAGTTATAAGTAAAAGAAGTTCAGCGTTAGCCTACAGCTATTAGCTGAGCCGAAGTCGATATAGTACCTGTTGATGTTACTAATACTATGTCAATGTAGCCCTTGTAGACATCATCCCATGTTATAGTAATGCCGCTAAGGTCTGTTTTAGTTAACGTTATTTCAGCAGTTTGCTTGGGGCTTACTGTTACTGGTGTTGTTAGGTCTACCTTATTACCAGCAACTATTACTGAGGTCACATTGATTGCTGTATCAGATGGGTTGTTTACTCTAAGGCTTAGTGATAGTAAGGTTAGGTTAGTTTTCCCGTAGAAGGCTGCTGGCGTACCAACTATGTTAAGCTGTGCACTCTGGCTCTTTACTGCTGATGTCGATATGTTGAAGGCTATGAATACTGCGAGGATTACTAGGATTATTGCTAATAGTACGCCGAATATTACACCTAATGGTGCAGATATACCCTTTCTAGCTTTCCTGGCCATGGTTTATCCCACCTTTTGTGGTGTCGTTTATCATTTAAACTTAGGAGTATATAAGCATATCTCCGTAAAAAGCCGTATAACCATAATTCTATAACTATATAATTAACAACACATTCATGAACCTTCTACTAGTTGTATACGAATAATATATTTATTTTAATTGTCTAATCTTTTTCCTAGTGCACGATATATGATGAGGAAATCTCAAGTATTACTAAAAACTATTAACTACGTGGGATTCCTTTCACCTTTGCATCCTATTCACTTAGTAATAGGTATTATTGCCTTATTGTACATAGGTATTACTAAGGTATCCACGAAAATAAAGTATACCGCATTATCATACCTAGCAGTTATTACGTTATTATCATTATATGGTAAAGCAATATTATTGATACCCCTAGCTAGCATTATTATTATATTGTATTATTTATTGATTGAACGGTATTGGATAAGAGAATTCATCATATGTATTTTAGCACAGATAGCATCTATTTTAATGATCATTAATGGCGTACAAAACATTACCAAGTTTTTATTAGAACTTCACATGTGGTCTCTAACAAGTTTATCTTATTACACATATGTATCCGTATATATGATATTGGCATTTTTCTTACCCTTATACGATATAGTATCCTGGTATTTTGAATCTGAGATCTTTATGGTTAAGGTTATGTTAACTATGACAGTTCTAATAATCATTATTATATTAATTTCGTTCTCGTTATATGTAAGTGGTAATAGTATACTATCTTCCAAGCTTTCAAGTATACTAAGCTACGTATTGTTTTTATCAATTATATTTTATGGCATCTTAATTAAGCTTGGGAAACGTGAAATTAATCGTTAACGCATTTAAAGTAAAAATAATCAGATTCTGCTAGCAATCTTCCATAAGTATTTATCCTTCCTATGGAAGGATGTTCTAATAATAAATCCCTCTTAATTATATATGAGTATTCCATACAGTTATCCTTGGGCATTAATATACACGATATATTATTTGCACTTCGACGCAACGCATAGAAGTATATATTTCCAGCAGTCTTTAAATAATATGTAGGATTCACATCCATTAATGGAATATTTATTGTTAAAATAATTGTGTTGTTATTCAAGTATTTTTCATCTATATACTGTATCAGTTTCATGTAGTCGACATACATACTGTAATATCTCTTCAATGTATTATTACTATAAATGTATTGTGAGTACTCAGGATTATCGGGTGTAATATCTTGTATTAATCCCCTCGTAAATATTGATGCATTAGCAATAATACTTAATAATATTATAATTACTATACCATATGACCATTTTTTCGTTATTCTATTGATATCAATTTTACCTACATATTCCAGAATCAACACGAATAATAGAGGTAAAACCGATAGAATAGTGAATAATGGATTTTTCTGATAAAAAAGTATAGTTGCTCTTTTATCAAAAACCGAATTATTTAACGATAAATATAGCATAGACATAAAGGAAGCTGAAGCTAATGATAAAGACATTACCTTAGTTACTTTAGGGTTCAATCTATTAGTATATCTATAGAAAAACAACGATAACAATACAGATAATGGGATAACATACCTATAATTGAAACAATAGTGCGATCCATTAAATTTTACTATAAATACGGAAGTATAATTAAATACTAACATAAGTAATATTAAATCGAGGAAATCGAGTCCGCGACCGATCAAGTTTTTATGCTTATAGACTATGATGGAAAGTAGCAATGAAATAACGACTATGTATGGTAGTGCAAGATTATTAAATATCCCTAGGATAGCATTATTAAATACACTATACAGTGACAAATTCTCCGATGTACCTGAGGCTATTATTGATAGATTTAATGAGGCTATTATCTTGAATAGGTCATAATTTATCTCAAAGTTTACCGCATTAAACGAGATAATGTTATTCATGAAATAAGAAAAATATATTATGTATGGAACCAAATAGAACATTTCTTTTAAACCTATACTGAAACTATTAAATAATAACTGAATACGATTTCTTACTCTATTGAAATCTATGTTTATCAAAAGCAACATTAAACCTAAGAATAATGCGCAAAGAAGAATTTTTAACATGTAATCAACAATTAAGCCTTCTTTTTCAACTGAGACCGCTATAGAGAAAAATAGTATTGGTAGTATGGATGAAACATATAATATTACCTTATTTAAATCCCTCCTAATGTAAATATATAACAATATTATTATAATCGAAATAAATATGAGGAGGCCGTAACCCTTAGTGAACAACAGCAAGGGCAGAACGAGTACAACTAAGCGGACATCATTTTTAGTAATACTCCATAGAACGAACATTAAAACAGTAATAAATACTGATTCTAGATACAAGAATTCATACGAATACAATACAATAATACTAGGTAATGAAAGTATAAATAATGTTAAAAAACCGTCTCGCTTACTAGTAAAATTGTTCACTACAATACTCTGCAATGTTAACGAAAATAATACAAACAAAAATAGCCCTAGCGCTCTAGGATTTATAATACCATAATAAATGCCATTAAACATTACTATTATAGTATTGAATAAGATCGATTCCCTATGCAATAAGCTACCAGCAATATTATAGTTTGCAGCAATATAGTGATAATAATCATAATAGTCATAGGAGTTGGCATAATAGTTAAACAGTATGTATGATGTAAATACTAAGATCATTATCACTAATAGAATTTTACATGCTTTGCTAGAGCATTCGTTTACTTTTAGAAAAAGTCTTCTACGCCTAATATTGGACAATATGTATTTGAAGAAATATTTGCGATAGTAAACGAGGATAAATACACTAATGGATAGAAGCAAAAGTGTTGCTACAAGTGATAAGAACAATCCATGTAGATGAATTAAATAGTAGTTAACTAAGTAGAATAAAATTATGTAGTTGAATACAAAAATACTCCCCAGAATTATTTTCTCGCTTAGATTGTTAAGACTAATGTTTGTATTCTTGGATAAGAATATGCCTATTACGAGACTATTTATGGTAAGATATAGAAACCCTAATAATATATCAATTATAAACACTAGTACATTCATATTATTGCCACTCTAATACCTTTTCCATTATA
>CAZWTS010000186.1:0-12325 GCA_964637085.1 uncultured Desulfurococcales archaeon
AAAATATGGTTTCAAACCCCCCACGATGACTGTTTACACTGTTCTCTACCGACTTATAAAGGAGGGATTAATAGAACCAGTAGATTATAATGGTATGAAAGTCTATCGTGTAACCGAGAAGGGCCTTGCAGTATACGAGCAAGCAGTAAAATATCTCCAAGAAGTCGTTGATAAGCTAAGAGAGAAGAACAAATGATATTACTATAAATTAATTTGCTTGAATACTACTAGATGTTCTAGGAGTTGTCGATGAATAGGGAGGTAGTCTTCTCTTGTCCCAAGTGTGGTTTTAAGACTACTAAATATTACTGGCGTTGTCCCAAGTGTGGTTCACCTCTAGAACTATTATATGAGAAAGAATGGAAGCCGCGTGGGAGGGGGCTACTAAGGTATTCCTCAACTCTACCATTTAGGCCTAGAAAAACTCTCGGTGAAGGAAATACTCCTCTCGTTGTTAGAAGAATTAGGGGTGTTAGAGTATTCTTTAAATTAGAATACTTGAATCCTAGTGGGAGTTTTAAGGATAGGGGAGCACTTATATCCATATCCTACGCCTACTTAAAGAAGTACAAGCGTGTAGTAGAGGATACTTCGGGTAATACTGGTATTGCTGTTACAATGTATTCTAGACTCTATGGTATGAAGCCAGTAATAGTTATGCCTGAGTATGCTCCACGCGGAAAGAAAATACTTGTCAAGGCTCTTGGCGGAAAAGTCTTAGAGACTCCAACACGAGGTGATGCTGCCACCAAGGTATTAGAGCTCATAGATGATGACACGTTTTATGTAGCACACACTTGGAGCCCCTTCTTCATACTGGGTTCATCTACTATAGCCTATGAAGCCTTTGAACAAGGGTTCCGTGGAGGAACTATTATAGCACCCATAGGATCTGGTGGATTATTCCTAGGACTATATTATGGGTTTAGAGACCTATATGAATGGGATAAATTAGAGAATATTCCTTTACCCATAGGTGTAGAGGGAGTTAGTGTTACTCCGGTATACGATAAACTGTATGGTAAGTATGAGGGAGGGGGTAGTTCAAGCCTAGCTGATGGAGTAATGGTTCCCAATCCCCCACGGACTAATGAGATCGTAGATGTCTTGAAGAAAAATCATGGAAGAATCATATTAGTTGATAATAATGATATATTGAAGGGGTTAAAGGAGCTGTATAGACTAGGCTTCGTAGTAGAGCCTACTTCAACGCTACCGTACATAGCTTTATTGAAGCTATTAGAAAATAATGAGGTAGATCGAGGAGAAGATGTATTCATACCGCTTACGGGGAGTGGTTTAAAGACTCTTGATGTTTTTGAACAATATTTTGGTTGAATGAGTCTTTTTCTATAATGGTTTATGGTAGCAAGCTTTTTATTTGGTTCATTAATTAAATTTAATTAAGGATGCAGAGGCATTGATAGAGCTAACGATAATAGCGTTCATATTAAGCTACGTCAGCAATATGGTGGGAATGGGGTATGGTACAATAATAGTACCGATATTATTACTTCTAGGACTGAATCCCAGGGATGTTGTAGTAGGAGTACTCTTATCACAACTAGTAGGAAATAGCATAGCTGGTATAACTCACCATAAACTAGGTACAATAGTTTTCCACGGGAGAGAAAGTGATCGTAAACACTTGTTAGCACTAGTCTTCTCAGCCATTATTGCAGTTGCAATTGCAGTATTATTAGGTGTTAAGTTATCTGAGTCGTATATGAAAACATATATTGGGTTAATAATAGTATTCTCGGGCATAATAGTATCAATTACTGGAAGGAAAAAGCATGCCCCGAGCACGGGATCAGACGATAAGTTATTGTTGAAGGTTTCTATTCTAAGCTTTATAGCATCATTTAATAAGGCGTTAACAGGTGCTGGATATGGGCCTATACTTGTTCCCGGCCAAATACTCTTAAAAATCAATGTGAGGAAGGCTATAGCTTTAAGTCTAATAAGCGAGGTTATAGTTAATACCGTAGCAGTAGTCTTCTATTTAGCAGCTGATGGTGTAAACCTTCTACCTGCTCTAGCCCTAACTATTGGTACTACTCTAGCAGCACCTTTAGCATCTATTACGGTAAAGAAACTAGATATACTATTACTTACTAGGATAATAGGTATAGCTACAGCAATCATGGGCCTAGTTATTATAGGAAAAACAATTAATATAATATAAACAAAAACCCCGGGGAAACAGGCTAGACTTTCCTCGGTGTCTCGCCAAGTTGTCTCTGGAAGAGTCTACCAGCAACTATTATTGGATCCCATACTGGGTTTAGGTATGGATGATACCCTATGTCCGCTTGGAATAGATCCCATACTGTTCCCTCACGTTCTAGGAGTGCTGCAATAACATTTACTCTCCAGAACGCTGATTGATCGCCTATTGCTTGAGCACCTAAGAGTTTACCCGTATCGGCGTCAGCTATTACTTTGAAGCGTACGACCTCTACATCGCCCATATAGGCTGGTCTCGAATTAGATCTCAATGCAACTGTTACTACATTGTATCCCTTCTTTTTCGCTTCTTCTTCGCCGAGCCCGGTTCTAGCTACTACTAAGCCGAAGATCTGTGTTGCTGCTGTTAGAGCAGTACCCTTGTATACGGCTTCTCTTCCACCAATATTTGTTCCAGCTACATAGCCCATTTTGTTCGCATTAGTAGCAAAAGCCGCCCATATTCTCTCCTTAGTTACTAGATGTGTTGTTTCAGCTACGTCTCCTACAGCATATACTCCCTTCACACTAGTCTCCGTGTGCTCATCGGTCCAGACTGCTCTAGTCTGACCTATTTTTGCTCCCACCATTTGTGCGAGCTCCGTGTTTGGTCTAATACCTACGCCTACTACTGCTACATCTGCTTCTAGGAATCCTTTATCAGTTTCAATACCTACTAGTCTACCGTTTTCATCAGCTTTGAAGCCCGTAGTCTTTGCCCCCAATAATACTTCTACGCCATGCATCCTAAGGTGTTCTTGTACAGTCTTAGCAAAGTCTGGGTCTAGTGCCTTTGGTAGTACTTGGTTAAACATTTCGGATACAGTTACCTTGAAACCTCTTTCAACTAGGGCTTCAGCTACTTCTAAGCCTATGTAGCCAGCACCTACTACAACGGCTTTTTTACCCGAGCCTAGTTTCTCTATATAGTTCTTTAGCTTCTCTGCATCGTCTAAGTGGCTTAATGTAAAGACTCCTTCAATATCCTTTATTTCGGGGAAGAAGTCGTAGGCTCTAGGCCTGGCACCCGTTGCTATTACTAGGTAGTCATATTCTACTTTACCCTTCTCTCCAGTCTCAAGGTTAACGTATTCTACTGTCCTAGTGTTAGGGTCTATTGATTCTACTTTGTGTCTAATTCTTAAGTCGATTCCACGGTTTTTGATAAAGTATTCTGGCTTATAGTGCATTAAGTGTTCTATTTTCTTAACCACACCTCCTACATAGTATGGGGTTCCACAGAGAGCGAAACTAACCCATCGCGTTTTCTCAAAGACAACGACGTTGTACTCGGGTTTTAATCTCTTTACACGGCTTGCTGTAGCCATTCCTCCGGGTCCACCACCTATTATTACAACTGTTTTACTCAACCATTAACACCTCGTAGACTTTAACAACGTTTATTTTTAGGTTTTTTGAAAGAAAATAAAATTTACCCTCATCTAAATCATTCTCTTACCTACTCCAACTTAATTATGTCTTTAACTACTCCTCTATCAGTAAACTGTACCTTTATTATGATTACTTCAGCATCATCTAATACTATTGCACGATATATGCCGTCAAATGGTTCTCTAACCCGAACCAATGGTATAGTTAGTACTGGCTTCTTTCCCAGCTCTTCTTCAACTAACTTCACGTCTTCCTCATCTATAGCTAATGATTCAAGCTCATAGTGATATGCTATCCTATAGCCATATTGTTCTAAGAGGTTACTCAATTCCTCTTCTAGGTTTCTCAACTGCTCAATGAATTGTACACCGTATTTCTTGATTTCAAGCGGATTAGTTTTAACGAGCTTCAATTCTAGACTACCCCTAAAACATTATTTCTATATTATTTTGCAGACTTCCTCAAACTTTTTACGGCGTATTCTTGGTTTAACTTTTCTAGCAGGATAGCCGAGTGCCAGTATACCGGCAAGTTCTAATCCCTGAGGTGGCTGGAGTATTTCGTCGAATTCTTCTCGTAAAAGTAATGGTACTCCAAGCCAGACTGAGCCTATCCCCATACTCCATGCGGCAAGTATCATGTTCTCGAAAGCCGTCGCTAAACTTTGATGAGCCCATAATCTTTCTAGTTCACGATATTCTTCGCGGTACAAGGGGTCTCTTAAATCAATATACCCGGCAATGTACGCTGGTGCAAAATACATTCCTTTTTCCATAGAACTCTTCCATTTCTCTATTTGTTGACGTGTCAAAGGGTTCTTTAAGACTTTTTCAGCATAGATTAAGTGAGCCTTTATTAATAACTGGTATATCTTTCGACGTTTCTCTTCAGATAATACTATTATAAAGTACCATTCCTCTCCTCCTCCAGCTGTAGGAGCTCTTATACCAGCTTCTACTATTCGTTTAAGATCTTCTAAAGGTATAGGTGTTTGCTCAAATACTCTAACTGAGGCTCTAGTATTGATTATATCTAACAAAATGTTTTGAGCCAAGTCTAAGAACCTTAAGATCTTATTTCGCGTATTAATAGTATTTTATCCTCCTAATATACTATTATTTCCACGGGTCTTCTAGCCATGAAAGCCTACGTGTCAATAGACCTAGAAGGCTTACCCGGTATTTCCTCTATAAGTCAAGTTGCACCAAAATACTCTCTCTACAACGATGCTCGAGAAATAATGACACGTATTGCCATAGTTGTAGCTGAGAATCTATTAAAGAATGGATTTGAAGAAGTAGTCGTAGCAGACAGTCATGGCTTTATGGCTAATATTATACCGTGGAAAATACCTGAAGGAGTTAAATTAATTCAAGGATACCCTAGACCCTACTCTATGGTCATTGGATTGGAGAACGGGTTTGACGCAGTATTGTTTATCGGCTACCACGCTGGAGCTGGCACCATTAATGCTTTCCTCGACCACACATATAGTTCAAGCATAATACATAGGATCTGGGTTAACGACGAACTAGCAAGCGAATATTACGTTAACGCTCTCTATGCTAGCTATTATAACGTACCATTGATTCTCGTTGCAGGAGACAAACACTTAGAACCAGATGTTAAGAAACATACACCATGGACTGTTTTCGTAGCATTAAAAGAGGGTACTAGCAGGACTTCAGCCATCTATGACTCCATTAGCAGAGTTGAGGAAGTATTAAAGAAGGCTATAAAGAAGGCTTGTGATAAATTGAAAAAGAACCAAGTGAAAATCATGGATTTACCAGACAAGTATACTCTAAGAATAGAGTTAAAGAACCAAGTATACGCTGATATGCTACAAGTAATACCAGGTATTAAAAGAATAGATGCTTACACTATAGAATACGAAGCTAAAACACCAGTAGAAGTACTCGGAATAATAGAGGCAGCAGCATGGATAGGTGCAGGTGGAGCATATATTTTGGAGAGGAGTAGATAGTAGAAAAATCATTTTTTATAAACAAGGTGAACTGAGCACGAGATACATGGATCATAGGTTCTGACAATATTTTCGATAAGCCTCTTAACACGGTTCTCGTCTAAACCCTTATTCGCTGATACTATCCTAATTATGCTATCTTCAATATCTGCTAGATTCTGTGCTGTTGGTGTTACAACATCGACTGCCTGTAATCTACCATTCGAGCCTACAACATAACAGTGGTAGAGAATCCCTCTTGGTGCTTCGACTATTCCTACGCCTATGCCTCTCCTAATACTATAGTCTATTCTCGTTGGATAATACCTAGCTGAAGGCATTTGTTCTAATACGTCGTCGAGTAAGCTTATCGACTCAATTAGTTGTGCTACTGGTATTAGGAATGGATTTGTGGAGGGTATTTTTAAGTTGTATTTCTTTATAATGTCTCGAGCATGGTCTCTTAGGAATTCTCTATTAGTATTCAATCTTGCTAGAGCTCCAACCATATAGTTCTCAGTTCCATAAATTAAACTCTTCTTAGCAGTTGAGTAATTTATCGTCGTTTCAGTAAAGTATTTACGATAAGCATGCACCGGTATTTGAAGCACTGAGTCTACTTTTAAGTCCCCGTCTTCCAACGCATAGTCCTCACCATTGTATAGTGCTACATAATGTGATTGACGATCATATTCTATTATCATCTTATCCAGTACTTCCTCAGTAAATTCGTATAGAGTCTTAGAGTATTCTTGCATTTCCCGTAGTATGACGTTAACTTTGTCTTTTGATGGAAGTTTAGCAAATCCTCCTGGAACAATATTCCTCACATGAATACGGTTAGCACATAGTACATCAAGCAATTTTCCAATACGTTCTTTCAACTGTAGTATTTCAAGTGCTTTCACTCTTACCTGAGCTGGAAGTTCTATTAGAGAATTAACGTTATAGTAGTCTGGTAATGATAAAGCCACTACATGTAATAAATTACTCTCAATAGTATTTAATACTACAACCATTTTTCTTAGGAACTTAACATTCTCAGGTAGTTCTATTCCAAGGGCGTCCTCTATTGCTTTGACCGAACTAACAGCATGAACTGGCCCGCATATACCACATATTCTACTTGATATTGCTGGTACATATTCTATCTTCTTTCCTATGAGGAATGCTTCAAAGAACCTCGAACCCTCAAATACTCTGAACTCTACTTTCTTAACATTATTGTTCTCATCCAAGCTTACATATACTCCTCCATGGCCTTCTACTCTTGCAACTACTGGAATTGTGACTTCTTTCACTTACCACCACCCTCCAAGATTATACGTGGTTTTGTTTTATTCATGAATACTTTCAATTCTTCTAGTAACTCATCAACAGATATACCGTGTTCCTCCAATGCTTCAAGGTATTTGTCTAGCCTCAACTCCTCTATGGGCCCTCTACAGCCGAGGCAGGGAACATTATAGAGAGGACATATGGCGTCACATCCAGCAGTAGTTATGGGCCCCAAGCAAACCTTACCTTGATCGAGAAGGCATGGTACTCCATTAGAACGGCATTCAAAACATACTGGCTTATCTGGTAATACAAATTTCTTTTCAAGTAGCATATTGCGTAGGAATATTTCTAGTTCCCAATCTGGTGGAGGACATCCTGGTAACACGTAGTCTACTTTAACCACATAATCTAATGGCTCTACTCTACCAGTATGAGGTATATTTGGCATAGATCCATATACTATTCTAACGGCTTCTTTGAACCCTATATCATCTCTCATTGCTGGAATACCGCCAAAACTCGCACAAGATCCCATGGCTACGAGTATTCTTGTTTTCCTACGTATCTCTTTTAGAGTTTCCAAATCATGCTCAGTTATTACTGCTCCATCTACGAATGCTATATCGGCTTCCTTGGGTTCAACATATCCTATTATTCTTGATGTAACTATTTCTAAATGATCGAGTAGTTTTGGTATCCTAGCGAGGGCATTTATTATTGCTATAGCGCAACCCTCACATCCAGTAAGACTGTATTGTGCTACACGAAGCTTCTTCATTCTATATCCCTCTCGGGTAATTGTTTGCAAGTAAAAACTGGGCCATCTCTACATACATACAATCCATTAGATAACATGCATCTACCGCATTTCCCAATACCACATTTCATGTGACGTTCAAGTGACACATAGATATTTTCTCTTCTAGTCCCCTCAGCTAACAGTCTATTATAGGTGGCCTTCAACATCAATGGAGGCCCACAGATAACGAATATTGTATTCTTATAGTCTATACTCGTCTTATCCAATAGTGTTGTAACTACGCCAACATTACCTTTCCAAGTCTCATCGCCTCTATCAACTGTTAATAATACTTCTATTCTATCACTCCATTTATCTAGTTCTTTTCTTCTAACAATATCCCTAGGGGTTCGTGCACCATATAATAGTTTAACATCACCGAAGTCACTACGTCTCTCATAGATGTACCATAATAATGATACCACACCAAATAACCCTGTTCCCCCAGCTATAACTATAATGTTCTTACCCAATAGCTCCCTCATAGGAAACCCATTGCCCAACGGACCCCGTAGACCAATAGGATTCTTTGGTCTCAATTTATGCAGTGCTTTAGTAACATCACCTACCGCTCTAACTGAGACTTTTATGTACTCCTTTGTAAACGGCGGTGATGATATAGCGAAGGGTGATTCGCCTATTCCCGGAACATATACCATTACAAATTGACCTGGCGAAAACTCTAACCCGTCATCGAGTAATCGTATCTTGAATGTTTTTATTAATGGTGCCTCATCTATTATTTCTTCTATCAGAGCTGGTTTAGGAATATAGGGATTACTCACCACGTATCACCTCCGATATTATATCTACGGGATGAATATGCATGGGGCATTGCTGGGCACATTTACCGCAACCGGTACATCCATAAACATTCCAACGCTTCACAAAATACTGGAATTTATGGTAGTACCTATGCTTGAAGCGGTCTACGGGATCTTTTCGAACTATCCTACCACCCGCTACTATTGTAAACGATCTAAAGATGCATGAATCCCATAGCCTTAGCCTATAACCGCCATTACCCTCCGGTAATAGTTCA
This sequence comes from uncultured Desulfurococcales archaeon, assembly GCA_964637085.1. Taxonomy (GTDB): domain Archaea; phylum Thermoproteota; class Thermoprotei_A; order Sulfolobales; family WANQ01; genus JALWGO01. Next base: position 8,710 of record CAZWTS010000186.1, read on the forward strand.
TCTATTATATCAAAGCATGTACAAGTAGGGCATGCAGCCATACATCCTCCACATAATAGACATTTCTCTGATAACTCAGCCCACTTCCTACTATCATACAACTCGTACAACTTGTCAACATCGTATTGAGGCATTTTCCTCGCTGTTAAACCATATTTTATTTCCGGTTTAGATGTACGTAATAGACCTAGTTCTTTTACTATCATCATACCTTTATCACTTAATGGTTTAGCGGCAAAAGAATCATTACCCACTGGTACTAGCCATAGATCCCCAGCACCCTTCCACGGTATACGAGTATTCATACTCTCACAGAAACAGTAGGCATCTGCTCTTTCACAATCAAGTATTATTACTATAGATTTCTCTCTACGCTTAGTATAGTAGGGGTCTATTGGCGTATCCTTCATTGTCGCATCTAACAATATTATCGCATTAGCATCACATGGTTTAATTAAATAGAATGCTAGTTTTTCATCAGTTTCAGCTTCCTTAAAAGTTAGCTTTCCATCACTACTATACCATTTCAGTATTATTTCTTTATTTGGTATTAAGTAATGCTTTGGACCATTTATAGTTCTAATATAATCTAATGCTATGTCTTCCGGTGAAGATACTGGTCTTAACATATAGCCATTGGTGTCCTTTACTGGTGCTATTATTTTATATCCCTTTATCTTCAAATAATAAAATAAATCTCCTAGCAACATCTGTTTATCTATATAGTACCATTTTCCATTAGTGCTAACATTGTTTACTCTTAAAATAGACTTCTCTTGTATACTATACACCAATATTTTTAGTAACTTTAAAATATTAAAAATTTTAACATCATAAGTTAAGGAGAATACGGTGGGAATAATTAAATAAAATTATACGCCGTACAGTTTCCTTATGGTTTCAAGCATCTTGTATCGGCATTCAACGCATACTTCGATAGGATTCTTTGAGAATGGTTGTCCTCCACCCATTAGGCAGCCGTCGGGGCATATGTATAATAGTATTGTTCCTTCCTTAATGTAGCCTTTACGTATGGCTTCAAGTATTCCTTTAACTTCATAGGGTCCTATTGCTTTGACGTAGCCCTTTGTTCCGGGTAATAGTATTCTATCGGGTTTTACTGGCTTGAGTTCTTCTATTTCTACTTTCTTTAGCAGGTACTGTATTTCTCTTGTTGTAAGTATGTAGTCGCTTTGAAGCTTGCGTGCAACACACTGTGTTATTATGACTCCGTTTACTGGTACTCTTATCTCGGGAGGCTTGACTAGATATTTCTTTAGATCGGGGTAGAAGGTGTTCACGTATTTGTATTCTGCTTCGCTTACTGGTACTATGCTTAAGCCTACTTGAGGATGTATTGTTAGTAGTGGAGACCATAATACTATTTCGCCGAAGCCTAAGTATTTTAGCGCGGCTATGATCTTGCCGGGGTTTACTTCATTTACTTCGGCTAGTGCTGCTAGAGCTTCTGGTTCAATATATGCTGTAGGCTTCCTACCATTCGCTAGCAATAGTTTTTGTACCGCTTCAATAGTTGTTCTATGCTTAATTGCTCCAACAGGACAATAGGCTGTACAGAGCCCACATAGTATACATGTAGTGTTTTCAAAGGGTTCTTGGAAGGGTGTTGAAACCGCTATATCTATACCCCTATTTACTAGTCCGAGTGCTTTTATCCCTATTTTCTCACATATGCCTACACATCGTCCACACACAATACATTTCTCTCCATCAAGTTCTAGGAGTCTTCCCTTAATATTGAGAGCGTACTCCTTACAATACTCGAAGCGTCTCTCACCCTGTTTATACCATTCTCTTCTCGCGAGCTTCTTAACTAAAGCTACGAACTCCCGATTATTTATGGGGCATCCTCTTAGCCAATAGTCTACTTTAACATACCGTGTTATAGGTGCTGCTTCTACTGGCTCTTTTACAGGAGGTTTACCGCCGTAGACTTTTGCTAGCTCTTCACTACTCTTATTCTTCATTAAACCTGGTATTCCCCCAATAAAGCTACACGTTCCAAGGGCTACGAGTATTCTTGTTTTCTTACGTATTTCCTTGAGCTTCTCTATATCATGTTTAGATGCTACTGCGCCTTCAACAAATACTATGTCGTATTGTTCACGTTCTTGAGAGAACCCAAGGAGTGGCTCGTATGCTATCTCAATGTTTGCTTCTCTTAGTAGCTCTAATAGTTCATCTCCTAGGTTTACTATTTCGTGTCGACAACCCTCACATCCAGCTAGAGAATATATCCCAACAACTATTTTATCCTGTGCCATGGTTTTCTCACCTCTCATTCTTTAATACCGTGACGTGTACTGCACATGGGAGACATGGATCGTATGCACGGATTAGCATTGAGGCTTTTCTTTGAAGTTCGCCTACGTCTACGCCACCGGATTCTAGTAGTGTTTCTCCTAGTTTTGTTGCCGATACTTCTATATGTCTTGAATTGAATGCTGTCGGCGTTATTATGTTGGCGTAGGTTATTTTGCCCTCATTATCTACTTTGTAGTGGTGTATGAGGAGGCCTCTTGGCGCTTCTAAGACTCCTACACCCTCACCCGCACGTACTTTGAAGTCTGTTCTTAGTCTGGGTTTCTTATCGAGGAATTCTTCTAGACGTTCTCGGACATCAACTATTGTGTATAGAATTTCTAGTGCTTTAGCCTTGATGTTGCTGAATGGATTATTGGATTCCTTTATTATTTTTGCAACGTAGTCTTCAAAGCCTATTAGTCTATCGTGATAAGCATTTAGTCTAGCTCTTGAACCTACATAGAATACTCTACCTTTATAGTAGTATGCTTTAGAATTCGAGTAGTCTACTATTTTTTCCTCGATATACTTGGTGTAATCTATACCAGGGAATACTTCTCCGTCAGAACCGTATAGGTTGTTACTTGTATTCAAGTATCCCTGAGGCGATTGTACTATCACATAGTTTGGCGCTGGGTCTTCTAGCTCGGGTAGGTCTAATTCTATTACTCTCTCTAATACTTGTCTAGCATATTCTTCCGCTTCCTTTAACGTTTTTACAACCTTTTCTATTCTATCTCTTGCAAGATCCTTTCGGAATCCTCCAACACTATATGTATTAGGGTTAACTATTCTACCGCCAAGTAGGTCTACCGCCTTTAAGCTAAGGGAGTTTAGTTTGAATCCTAGCTTTACGAGTTCTGGTTTCTTCGACAATAATTCTCCAAGAGTCTTTAATCCATAGTAGTCTGGGAGTGCTAGGAAGAATAAGTGTACAATATTATTTTGAGCTATTTGTGCTTTATTCATAGCGTCTTTAAGGACCACTACGTCTTCTGGTAGTTCTACACCCATAGCGTTTTCTAGAGCATTAACAGATGCTAGGAAGTGTGCTATACTGCAGGCACCACATATACGTGAGGCTATTACTGGTGCTTCTAGGTAGCTTCTTCCCTCTAAAACCACCTCGATGAACCTTGCATCTTGAGTGACAGTAAACTTTGAGTCTACTTTACCACTATCTATTACTAGTTTTAACTCTAAATGTCCGAATACCTTATCTATTCTCTCAACTACTTCCATACTCACTTTTTCTCACCATTCATGTATTTTTTCTCGTACTTTAAGACGA
>CAZWTS010000187.1:0-5520 GCA_964637085.1 uncultured Desulfurococcales archaeon
TTTGTAATCCTATCTCATAGAGGGTTTAAGAAAGGAGATGTTAATCCCAGTGATCTATATGGGAACGCTATAATAGCTTTAATAACTATATCGATAATATCACTTATAGGGTACTTCTTATTTGCAACTGCTTCCGGGAAAGCAGTAAGCTTAGCAATATTTATCGGGACAGTGCTATCACTTTTAATAGATTATATTAATAAAAGGAAGTCAACTAGACGAGAAAGAAAGGTATTAAAAGAATTAGATAAAAGTGATGATTCAACATTAATGAAACAAGAAGATATGGTTAGTGAAAAATAAGTTCATGTTAAAATAAGTGTTCTGGGAACCTTAGATCCCATGCCTATACGAGGCTTTGACGAAATCGGCCATAGTTTTAAGCCCTGATGGAGCATCAATTATTCTAGGCGCCATATTTACTACGACTGCAGCAGTTCCGTGGTCACCTGGTGTTCCTGTACTTTTCCATTTTATCGTTGGTTCGCCCTTTATCGTTATTTCCTCGTATTCCTCGGAACCTACTATTGCATGGAACTCTATCCTAATAGTCTCCTTATCACCGATATAACCTACACCCATGCCCTTTACTCCTCTAACGGTTCCTGGTTTTATTTCGAAGAATTCTGTTTTGAGCTCGGTTTCCGATACTATCGGCTCCTGTTTCTCTTCAACTCTAGTTATTGTTAAACCTAGAATATCTGATAAGAGGAGTACTGATTCAGCGAACCCCACGTGTGCTGTTATTTCACCCCTACTTATTTTCTCGTTGAATTCGTCGACTGTTAGCCCTAGACCTATTTTTCTCTGGAAGCTCTTCCGCCGCTTTCCAGCATCAACTACTCTAATAGCACTTATGTGGTCTACTTGAATATGCGGGAGTGTTAATATCGCGGGTAGGGTATCGAGTAGGAAGCCAGGATTTATCCCAGTACCTAAAACCGTTACCTCATGTTTTTTAGCATAGTTATCTATTAGTTCAGCGAGCCATGGATACCGGTAGTAGGGGTAGCTAAGGGTTTCACAAGTAGATATTATATTGGCACCCATTTTCATAGATAATACTATTTGTGGTAAAGCCTTATCAAGCCAGCTCGTAGTAGCATGCAATACCACATCAGGTTTAACGGGTTTAAATGCCTCCTCTGGTTTGCTCTGGACGATTACGCCGAGTTTTTCGTTTAAACCTATAACGTCTCCGAGATCCTTACCAACCTTGTTGGGGTCTATGTCTATTGCTCCAGTTATCTCGTATCCTTTCCTTAATGCGTATTTAGCTATGAGTGCTCCTATTGGTCCAATACCGTAGATAAGTACGCGTAGGCTCAAAATTCCTCTACCCCGGATAGGTTTAGATATTATTCTAGGTAATAAACAATTGTTTCGCTAATAAAATTATAAGATAGTGGGAAAACAATAGTACCTGGTAATAGATACTATATGTATTCTTCAGCTTTCTTTAAGAACTCTTCGAATAACTGTGCAAAAGCTTCTACTTCTTTCAATGTATGACTACCCGATAACATTAGATGGCTTATATCTTCGGTAAGGAATACGTGTCCGTGAACCAACATGTATTTCTGGAAAACCCTATTTAGTAATGGATTAATACGTTTGCCTAGTACATCTCTTATACTTTTAGGTTCCTCGCTTGTAAAGTGGATTCCTATAAGAGAACCAGCATATGTTATGTGTACTGGAATCTTAGATTTTGCTCCAATCTCCTGTAATACTACTGCTAATTTGCCACTAAGCCAGTTTAGATACTCGTAGAATCCTGGTTTCTCTAGTATCTTTATGGTCTCGTATCCAGCTATCATTGATACAGGGTTACCGGAGAAGGTTCCTCCGTGAAAGCTCCTCTTTTCTTCTGGTGTCTTAGTATAGTCTAATAATTCCATTATCTCGCGCGGGGCCCCAAAAGCTCCTATAGGGAATCCGCCACCTATGATCTTACCCATAGTCACGATATCTGCTCTTACACCGTAGTATTCCTGGCCTCCTCCAAGTCCGAGTCTAAAACCAGTTATTACTTCATCGAATATTAGTAATGTGTCATAAGTATCACATAGATCTCTTAAGGCATCAAGAAAGTCTTCATCAGCTGGTATTATGCCTGCAGCTCCCTGAACTGGTTCAACTATTACTGCGGCAATGTCTTTTCCTTGCTCCTTGAATATTTTTTCAACACTACTTGGGTTATTGAATTCAGCTACAATAGTATTGGCTAATACTTCGTCTGGTAATCCCTTGGATCCTTTTTTCCTTCCTCCCTTTACTCCTATGTGTAGTGTATCATAACCACCATGCCATCCTCCTTCGAATTTTACTATTTTCTTCCTACCAGTATAGGCTCTAGCGAGTCTTACGGCGTACATGTTTGCTTCAGTACCGCTATTAGTGAATCTAAGCATTTCTATTGTTGGAACATGGTTTACTATTTTTTCAGCTAGCTTAACCGCGTATTCGTGTTCATATCCCCAGTGGCTTCCATTATCTAGTATTTCTCTTACTTTTGTTATCACTATTTCATTGGCGTGTCCCAGAATAAGTGCTCCATGACCCATCCAGTAGTCAATGTACTCGTTTCCATCAACATCCCATATATGGGATCCCTTAGCTTTCGTGACGTAAAATGGATAGGGTTCAAAGAATCTTATATGATATGTTACTCCTCCGGGGAGAACATTTCTAGCTCTTCTATATAGTTGGGAGCTCTTAGGGGTTTTTGACTCGTACTCCGCTATTAATGTCTTATAGAATTCTTCTAAACTCAATATCCTAACCCTATGTTTAAGCCGTATGTACTGTTGTATATTACTCTTATCCTGGCTAGAACTAGCGAGTTGAGGTAAAAAACATTAGACTCGTAATAACATAATATATTTGTGATGAGTCTTAGTTTGATAGGTGTCGTTATTGCAAGACGATATAGAAGTACTCGAGAAGATACGTTCATGGCTTAGGAAGGAACCCGTAAAGTCTTCATGGCATCCAGCAGATCAGGGATGGAGTACCGTTATCGAATACGATGAACGGGCAGGGTTGAATATTTTAAGGGCTAAGAGTACTAGACTCCCCTTCGAGCTAACAGTATTCGTATTGCCAAGTAAGCTTTGCGTTAGATTAACCGTGTCAAGTGGTATCGAAACAGAGAGATTGGATAAGAATATAAAAGCTCTAATTTACCGTGAGCTATTAGTTTTGAATTCCACTGTTGAATTAGTAAAATACGTTATAATAAAACCTAGAGACACCCTAGCTGTTGCCGCCGATATAGAGATTAGAGCTCTTAACGAACAGTTGTTTAGAGATAGCTTGTTAGCTGTTTTCGCTGGCCTAATAGCTATGATAGAACACTTAGGCTTAGCAGAAATGCTACCACCAGTAGCTAGGGGGGCATTAGAGAGGCTGCATGAGAAGCTAGTAGTAGAGTACAATATACCTTCACCTATGGATTATATATCTAGAGTACATGTTCCACGAACGATATCCTAGGTAGTATTCATATAAACGAGCCAGTTAGAGTATTTTCTGAACCCCTTTTATTCCCCTCTAGCTTCCGTAGCCCTAGGAGAGGTTACTAGTGCCTTTTACTCCCCTACATATTCCAGTAGCATTTGCTACATGGATACTGTTTAAAAGAAGGCTCCCTCTAGCACCTCTTGTACTAGCTAATATGCTCCCGGATCTAGAAGTACCCTTTATTTACATTCTATCTCGTATCGGACTAATTAGAGTAGATAGTGTAATAGTAGACAGATTAGTACTACATAGTATTATGGGAGGACTTATACTTACCCCTATAATTCTCATGATATTGTACCCGTTTTATACGAGAATAATTAAGTCAATTATAGGAGTTGAATGTGTAAGAATTAGTAGTACAAAACTAGTAATAGCGGGATCTATAGGTGGATTAAGTCATGTATTATTAGACGCAGTACACCACCCGTATAATCCGCTCTTATTTCCGTTAACTAGCGCTACAGTTAACAGTCTCATAATAGGTGATTATCAAGTAACGGGTATAGTATTGCACATAGTATTTGCGATTATATTAATAGGATTATTTGTCTACGGTTATTTAAGGTATGGTGGAGTGAAAGTAGCTATAGGCTTTATTCTAGGTTGTAACCCTAAAGTAAATTAATAGTTACAATTCCATAAAGCATTACATTATAGTAGATAATTTGCTATTAAGTTCTAAGCATAGTGATAAAGTCTTCTCAATTATTCTTCAAGGTTTAGTTTCATGAGCCTTAAGTAGAAGTAGGGGAGGAGTAGGTGGACTAATATACCATACTGTATATCTAAGCTGATACGTTGGAGACTGTTTTTCCTGGTGACTCCTAGTGTTCGAAGATAAAGGTAGTGTTAGAAGACTTGAAGCATATATCGAGAACGTGAAGCAAGCCCTAGAGAAACTCGTTGTAATTAAACATAATCGCCGTGTTCTCGAGCTAGTAGAACTAGCTAGGGCTTATTTAAGTGACGCAGTTTATTATTTCGAGAAGAAAGATTACTTTACTACTCTCTCATGTATAACATACGCTGAGGGCATTATTGATACACTAAATCGTTTAGGTTTCATTAAAGTTGAATGGAAAGCTCTAAGCTCGCTGCTTAATAGGCCCAAGATATTAGTCGCTGGTACATTTGAGATTCTACACCCGGGTCATATAGAGTTGTTTAAAAGGGCTTGGGAGAAGGGGAGAGTATACGTTATTGTTTCGAGAGATACTAATGCCGAGAAATTTAAGAAGAGACCTATAGTGGTTCCCGAGGAGCAACGTAGAAGAGTAGTTGAAGCTATAAGGTATGTTCATAGAGCGGTACTAGGAGATAAGGATGATTTATTAAAACCAGTTGAGGAGATAAAACCTGATATAATTCTATTGGGCCCGGATCAAGGAGTTAGTGAGGAATGGCTTCGAAAGGAGCTGGAAAAGAGGGGAGTAAATGCTAGAGTTGAAAGACTAGAGGAGAAAGTGGAATGCGAGCTATGTAGTTCGTCTAAGATAATTAAAGCTATTATAGATAAGCTTGGAGTAAAGAAAATGTAATCTACATAGTTTTCCTCGAATACTCTATTGTTTCTCTGCTACTAGGCACGCTGCTATTATAGGTAGTATAATAGTTGCATCACCATAAACTATAGCTTTCCTCCCTTTAGGCTTCACTTTACCCCAGCTAACAGCTTCTCTTGGATGTGCCCCGCTAAGGCTTCCATCATATTCTACTGCTGTTGTAATATACACTACATAGTCTAGTCCATTCATGAATTGACTCCACCATATAACATGGTGTTTACTTATACCCCCACCAACAATTAGCGCGACTGATTGACCCTTGTTCGAGAATACTTTTTCCGCTATGAGGCTCATATCTTTCATATAATCTATTTTTAACCCATGTACTTGGCTATAAGTGAATAGCGCGGTACCAAAGGCTCCATCAGGCCAGCCCGGTACTATGACTGGTATCTTATTTTCATATGCTGCTCTAAGTATGGAGTGA
>CAZWTS010000188.1:0-6357 GCA_964637085.1 uncultured Desulfurococcales archaeon
ATAGCATCTGCTACACTCGGATACCTATTCTTCCGTTTCACTACACGTAAAGTAGTCATCCAGACTAGGTGATAATAGAATGTATGGGGAGAGAAGGCAAAGGATATGGGATTTAGCGGTTATAGGTATAGTACTGGTATACATATTGTTGCCCATGGTGGTTTTAGTAGAATACGCGTTTGCCCAGAAATGGTATGCCTACCAATTATTCCCCTCTGAATGGGGGCTAAAATGGTTCTCATGGGTTTTCAAACACGCTGATACTAGAATGGCTTTCTTCTACAGCTATACACTAGCACCATTAGTAATGCTCGCAACTCTTGCTCTCTCCATTCCAGCTGGATATGTTTTAGGCACTAGGAGAACAAAGCTCAGCATATTCACTGAGAACCTAGTGAACATGAATATGGCGTTACCCGTTATAGTAATCGGTATAGGCCTCCTACCATTATATACTCGCCTAGGTCTTCTCGGAAATTATTGGGCTCTAATACCCGCGCACATGATAGGAGCCATACCCTACACGCTTCGTAGTGTTACAGCAGCATTCATGCAGGTACCTAGAGATCTCGAGGAAGCCGCAAGGGTTCTAGGAGCAACTAAACTCCAAGTCATAAAAAAAGTATACATTCCCATAACTTGGAGAGGCATATTAGCAGGAGGTATATTCGCGTTCTCATGGTCTCTTAACGAGTTTATACTAACACTATTACTCGGGGCACCAGCAGTAAAAACCCTACCAATAGCAATATACGAGTACGTTGGCGGCTATTATCTTACACCTCAACCAGCAGCAGCACTAAGCTTATTCATACTCATACCTTCTATAGCAATTGCTTTATTCTTTGAAAAATACCTACAAGTATCACTGGGACTAGGAGGAGGGTAAAGATGGCTCGTATAGTGTTAAAAGAGATACTTAAAAAATATGGTAAGGTAATAGCAGCAGACATACCTTACCTCGAAATAAAAGATGGAGAATTCTTCGGTCTTCTAGGACCCTCAGGTAGCGGTAAGACAACGACGCTTAGAATAATTGCTGGTTTAACAAAACCAGATAAGGGCCGAGTATACATAGGCGATGAAGACATTACTGATGTACCACCGGAGAAGAGAAATCTTGGAATGGTCTTTCAAAGCTGGGCACTCTTTCCACACTTAACAGTCTTTGAAAACATAGCTTTCGGCTTACGCTTACGTAAACTTCCAGAAGAGGAAATAAGGAAGCGTGTTAAATGGGCTGCTGAGCTCCTCCAAATATCAGAGCTCTTAAACAGGTATCCATACCAGTTGTCGGGTGGACAACAGCAACGTGTAGCAGTTGCTAGAGCCATAGTACTCTATCCTAGAGCTCTATTATTTGACGAACCCCTGAGCAATCTTGATGCTAAGCTGAGGGAACAAGTAAGATTTGAGTTGAGAAAGCTTCAAAAGGAGTTGAAGATAACAGCAGTCTACGTTACTCACGATCAAGCAGAAGCTTTTGCTATATGTGATAGAATAGCAATAATAAATAAGGGTAGAATTCAGCAAATAGGTTCGCCTGAAGAGATATATAATAAGCCGGAAACGAAATTTGTTGCAGAGTTTATTGGTATTACGAGATTTATTGAGGGAGTAGTTGATGAAATAGTTGATGAGTCACGAGGTATTGTAAAAGTTACCACTGAGGATGGATTAGAGCTCTATTCTTGGGCTAATCTAAGTAAAGTAGGTAAGGGGTCAAGAGTATATGTAGCGATACGTCCAGACTTTATTACACTTGCATCTAGTAGTTCGAAAGAGCCAAATGTTTTTAAGGCTATAGTCGAGATGGCGACTTATGTAGGCGATGTAATGGACTATGAAATAAGAATAGGCAAGTGGCGCTTAAGATTCAAGACGCCGCCAACCTATAAGTTCTCCCCAGGACAAGAGATATACGTTAAACTACATGAAGAGAAATTAATCGCTATAAAAGAATAAAGTAAGGTAAGGATCCTTGAAAATAACCATACTCGGCGCGGGTGCAATAGCTTCAGCTCTAGTAATACCCCTAACCGATAGAGGTCATAAACTAAGATTATGGTTTACTGAATACGATATGTTTATATATGAAAAAGTTTCTCGTGGAGAACCTCATCCAAGAACTAAGATAATACTACCCCGCAAAATAGAATTATACAAGCCGGATGAACTGGAATCAGCGTTAAGGGGAACTGACGCTATAATAATAGCTGTGAGTTCTAGGGGGGTTCTTCCGGTTTCTAAGAGAATTAGAGAGACTATAGGAGTACCAAATGTTCCATTAATAGTTGTTGCGAAAGGCTTGGAAATTGTCGGGGAAAGAGTAATGTCTATGACCGAGATAGTATCAAAGTATACTAGCGGGAAAGAAGTAGTATATGTTGGTGGCCCCTCACTAGCAGTAGAACTAGCTAATAGGAGGCCAACATATGTTGTCTATGCTTCACGTAGGCTTGAACTAGCGGAACGCCTAGCAAGAGAGTTTCAAACGAAATATTACAAGATAACTGTTACCGATGATGTAATGGGTGTAGAGCTTTCAGCTGCCCTAAAGAATATTTACGCTATGGCCTACGGCATTGTTGAGGGATATTTAGAATCGAATAAAATAGTTAATAATAACTTAAAAGCAGCAGTTTTATCTAAAGGAATAGAAGAAATGTCATTAATAGTAAGCTTCTGTGGTGGTAGAAAAGATACGGTCTACGGTCTGGGGGGATTAGGAGACCTATACGTAACATCACTTGGCGGTAGGAATAGCATGTTTGGTAGGCTACTAGGTAGTGGGTTATCAGTAGAAGAAGCGTTAAAGGAGATGGAGAGACGCGGCGTAGGAGTAGTTGAGGGCTACCGGAATGCTGAGACAATAAATAAATTCTTGGAACAAAGGAATATCCCCCGCGATAAGACGCCAATATTTAACGCAGTCTACGGTATTCTCTACGAAAATAAACCCGTAGAGTTCCTTTTAGAATCCATTTAAAAACCCGATTGTATTTTCCTAGTTTGTTTTTTACACAAAATCTTTTAAGTCGAATATTTACTCGGTTCTTTATTAGGAAACCTCCCCCTGTAAGTGTGTATTAGAAATGTCTAATCCCTCAAAATATAAGGGTATAATATTCGATATAGATGGAGTCTTAAAGAGAGGAAGCACACCAATACCTGGTGCGGCTGAAACAGTAGAAAAATTGAGAAGAATGGGTTTAAAAATAGTATTTCTATCGAACCTGTCAACAAAGTCTCGTGAACAATACGTTGAAGTACTACGGAATAAAATAGGCATAGAGGTCTCTCCCGAAGATCTAGTTTTAGCAACTAGTGCTACGGCAGACTATGTAGCCAAGAATAGTGTTACAAAGAAGGTGTATTTCATAGGTCATAAGGGTTTAAGAGACGAATTGGAAAAGAATGGATTGAAAATAGTAGAGGACCCCGAAGAAGCAGAATTTGTTGTAGCTGGGTCTCCATTCGACGAGAAAGGCTATGTTACTGAAGAGAACCGTTGGAAGTTTACGGGAGCTATAAGAGCAATCCTTTTAGCTAAGGCTAGATTCGTAGCTGTTAACCCTGATAAACTATTCCCGGGGCCCGATGGGAAGCCTATACCTGGTACTGGTACTTTTCTAGGAGCTATTACAGCGGCAACTGGTGTCGAGCCATTAATAATTGGTAAACCTTCTGAAGAAATTTACCGTATAGCTTTAGAGAAAATAGGAGCTAATCCCAGCGAGGTCATAATGGTTGGAGATCAATTATACACCGATATTATACCCGCGAAGAAACTTGGTTTGACAACAGTTCTAGTTCTATCAGGTTTAACGAGGAAGGAGGATCTAGATAGACTTGACGATGAGATACGTGAAATGATAGATTATGTTTTTGAAGATGTACGTGGAGTATTAAAACTCGTTGAAGGAGCCTGATCTACATGGGGTTATCTGAATACGTAAAAGACTTGGAAAAAGCAATAAAAATAATTGAAAAATATAATAGAGTTGTTATAGCACATCACAACGATGCCGACGGCTTGTCTTCGGTAACTATTGTGATGGAGGCCCTTAAGAGAAGCGGTATAGATGTCTACAATATACCATTAGAGAGGGTACATCCACTTATCGTTAAGAGGCTGCTAGAGAAATTCGATGACTTGATAATGTTTGTTGATCTTGGGGCAGGAGCAGCACCGGAGATTTCAAAAATAAATAATAGAGAACATACAATAGTGATAATAGATCACCACCATACAGTTCACATAGATGATCCATCAATTATGAATCTATCAACAGAGCTCTATGGAATTAGTGGCGATAGAGAAATCTCAGCTTCTGGTGCAGCCTACATCTTTGCTATAACATTAGATCCCCGTAACCGTGATTTAGCTTACTTAGGCGTTATTGGAGCTATAGGGGACAGTCATCACAGGTTTGGCCGCTTAGAAAGCGTTAATAGGCAAATACTCTATGATGCGGTTGCACAAAAACAAGTAGTAATCGAAGACGTTGATGGTAGGGAAAAATACTATTTAACAGTCTTCAACGATAGAATAGATATGGATAAATTTGCTAAAAGCCTAACAGTTCTAGGCGCAGTAGGCTACCTCATGGGAGGCCCAGACGTAGGAATAAAAACGTTGTTAGAAGGCCCGACAACATACTATGAGAAAACACTCGAACAATTAAACAAGTTAAAGAGAGAGAAATTCAATAAAGTAATAGAGAAACTAAGAGAAGAAGGCTTAAACAAATCAAAATACCTCCAATGGTTACATGTGCATGACTTCTTTAACCCAATGGGAGTTAAGGTTATCGGAGAATTCTGTATGGAGATAAGAAACAATACGGAAATAGTAGACCCCAATATGTACCTAGCGGGCTTTCAGGATATGCCACGCGAAGTACCAAAACTAGGCCGATTTGACTGGAATATAGTAAAAGTATCCTTCCGCCTTCCATCAAAACTCGAAGAAAAGGTCTTGTCTAAAGAAATGCCAGGTTACGATTACTTAGTGCCAAGAGCCGCTAAACATGTTGGAGGAGATATTGATGCATGCCACGGTTATGCTTGTGCAACAACCTTCGAGAAAGGATTAGAGGAAAAATTTGCAGAATACTTTGACTACTACGTAGACCTTTATCTAAAGGAGGTAAGAAAAACCGTTATCACTATAGCTCATTAAACGCAGATACAGTATATCATTTTCTCTTCTTTTTCTTCATTGACCCGTATTTTATTCTCTATTATATTACGTATTAGAAGTATTCTGCAACTATGTTATCGTACTGAAATAGTATGGGTATTCCACCAGTATGTAGGAATACTACTTTGTCTCCCTTCCTGATGTAGCTCTTTGATACTAGATCTAATAGGCCATACATAGCCTTACCCGTATACACGGGGTCTAGTATTAAGCCCTCCATCCTAGCAATGTATTCTATAGTTTCAATTACTTCCCTCGTGATAGCTCCATAGCCCCCAAAAGTATAGTTATCGAATACTACTACGTCCTCCATATCCACGTTAATATTGTGGGCTCCTAAGAAGTCTATGGTATCGTTTACTAGCGATAGTATCCTCTCCTTCTCTTCGCGAGCACTACGTCCAACACTTATACCTACTACTCTAGTCTTAGCTCCTAGCATTTTCAATCCAAGTATTAGTCCGGCTTGTGTAGCACCGGTACCTGTAGCTAAAACTATGTAGTCGGGTTCTCTAACCCCTTGATCCATGAGTTGTTGAAGTATCTCTAGTGACGCATTAATATATCCCAGAACACCTAGAGGGGAGGCACCACCTCCTGGGATAATGTATGGTTTCCTACCTTTTCCTCTAAGCTCCTCAGATAACTCCTCCATAATCCTATCTGCTTCCTCTGAGTCTTTAGCAAATACTATTTCGGCACCGAGAATTTTATCTAATAACAAGTTGCCTCGTAGACTCTTAGTTCCTGGAGGATATAATACTAGAATAGCATCAAATCCAGCTTTACGGGCGGCAGCTGCTGTAAGTCTAGCGTGGTTTGAGTGGTAGGCCCCCTTAGTTATCAGTATATCACGGCCCCTAGTTATAGCGTCTCCTAAGAAATATTCTAGTTTTCTAACCTTATTTCCACCTAGCGCAAGCTCCATTACATCATCGCGTTTTACGTAGAGTTCTATACCTAATTCCTTTCCAAGTCTACTAGCTTTCTCTAATGGAGTGGGGAGTCTTATCAACTTATAACGGGGGAATACATGTATTCTCCAAATCATTTCATAGTACCATTAATATTTTCTTTAGTTTCCAGATATTATTTCTCACTAGTTTTATTCAATTGTTCCTCTATTGCCTCTAGTTCACGGTAAATAGTTT
>CAZWTS010000189.1:0-5163 GCA_964637085.1 uncultured Desulfurococcales archaeon
TTACTAGGAACATAATAGATAGGCATATTAGAACGCTTGAAAAATACGGTATAATAAGGGTTTACGATAGAGTACGTAGGGATAGTAGAGGAAGAAGGCCTCTTGCATATGTTCTATCCACTGATGCATTATCGTTTTATAATAGTTTGTTCTCATTTATACTAAACAACGTCGTGTACAGAGCCAGCAATGTTGAGGGAATATCTAACATATATAACATGTTATATGAAATATTATATAATGCAAAAACGCTATTATACTTCATAGATATTGATAGTGGTTCTCTAGAAGACTTAAATAATAGGGTTAAATCATGTACAGTCTCATTGATTATACTTAAACAAATATTGTATACAGACTATACTATAAGAGACTATAATGAAGCTTTACACTTGATAAAAAATGCGGTAAACAATAGTCTTATTCGTGAATGTATTTCAAGTGATAGAATATTTAGGATAATAGTTTCATCATATATAGGCACTAGTATAGGGTTAGAGGAGCTCGAGAAGCTATTAGATGTAGATGTAACGAGTAATCTGGGTAAAACCTATACTACTAGCAATATCGTTGGAGTGTTATTAGAGGAATTGCATAAAAAATACGGATATGACGGCTTTAGACTACTTGAGACAATAATATCGAATTGCAACTATACTGAAGCCTGCAAGGACTTCATTACTCAAATAGCCACGTGTATAATAAGGTATGTAATAATGCCTCTTACGAGAGATAAATCGCTATTATTTCTGTCTCTTCTGACATAAATCAAAATATGTTGCTATAATCAAGCCATAACTTGATGGTAAATATGAGTGTAAGCACGAAGATAGAAGAATTAAACATTATGTTAAAAGAATTAATGAAATATAATAAAGAGTCCATTAAAGCCTTCTTAGAGCTCTCAGCAAGTGTTCATCGAAGAGGCGTAGTAGACCCAAAATATAAGGAGCTCATAGCACTAGCTCTCGCAGTCTACAGGGGATGTGAGCACTGCATAGAATACCATATGGATCAGGTTATTAGACTTGGTGCTTTGCGAGAAGAAGTTATTGAAACACTACTAGTAGTTCTAGCTATGGGTGGAGGAACAGTATCATCAAATATCGTGTACGCGCTAAATGCTTTAGCTAGATTAAGCGGGTATGAAAAGTAAATTTTCGGCAAAAAAGTATTTTATTCTTATATAACAAGCCCCTACGACATAAACATAGAAGTCCTTGGCTATAAGGTGTATTAAATGAAAACAAGTTATATTATAGCAATAGTAGTTGTAGTGATTATTATCGCTGTCGGCGTAGTAATTGCTACAAGACAGCAAGCACCTACAACTACAACAACCACTCAATCCCCACAACCTACAACTACTACATCCTCCACTACAACTACTTCATCAATGACAACGCAGCAGCCAGTAAAAGAATACAAGATGAGCGTTGTAGTGGGCCCTAACTCGCCATGGGGTCAAGCAGCTAAGATGTGGGCCGATGAAATAGAGAAACGTACTAATGGTAGAATAAAGATAAAAATATACTTCGCAGGCCAATTGTTTGCTGGCAAACAAACCAATGAATTCCAGTTGCTAGCTCAAGGCGTAGCCGACTTCGCTGTAGGATCTACTATCAATTGGGCACCAGTTGTAAAGGAATTAAACCTATTCACACTGCCATTCTTCTTCCCTGAAGGAAATAAGAAGGGAGACATATATCGCGCTGTAGATGCTGTAGAGAACGGTGAAGCAGGTAAACGAATATTCCAGTTGCTTGAAAAATATGGTGTTGTAGGTCTTGCTTGGGGAGAAAATGGTTTTAGACAAATAACTAATTGGAAGCACCCAATAGTAAAGCCTGAAGACTTAGTGGGATTGAAGATTAGAGTAGTGGGGTCACCAATATTCATAGACACCTTTAAGGCTCTTGGAGCTAATCCCACAGAGATGAACTGGGCTGATGCCCTAACAGCCTTCCAGCAAAGAGTAGTTGATGGCCAGGAAAACCCCATAAACATCGTTATAATACCATACAAGATATACGAGTTCCATAAATACATGACGATATGGGATTATGCAATAGACCCACTAATATTCGCTGTAAATAAGAAGGTATGGGATTCATTTGACGAGGAGACCAAGAAGATAGTATTAGAAGCCGCGCAGAAAGCAGCGCGTTGGGAGAAGGCTATGGCTAGAGTGGGATTAGACGATGGCACTGCATTAAAGATTCTAAAAGAAGAATTTAACTATACACCAGAAATAACTGATCCAATAAAGTTCCTTGAAGAAAAGGGTATGAAGATAACTATACTAACACCCGAGCAGAGAGCAACGTTTAAGACAAAGGTAGCTGGAGTCTACAGTAAGTGGGTTCCAATAATAGGGGAGGATCTAGTACAGGCAGCAATAAATGATATTGAGAAAGCTATTGGTGTGAAAGTAGAGCTACCAACGTCTAGTAGCTAGTTTTATCCGCATTATCAATTACTCTTATTTTTTATTACCAAATACATGTAACGGTGGTATGTATTGTCGGGGAGCAGGCTTAGAGAAATACTATCAAATATAGAGGAATACATTGCTGGCGCACTATTGTTCGTAATGGTTACTATAGCATTTATAAACGTTATAACACGATACCTCATAAAGTTCTCTCTCGCTTTTATAGAGGAAATAGAAGTAAACTTCTTTGTATGGGTTACAATTCTAGGTATCGCTATAGCGTTTAAGAGGGGATCTCATCTAAGCATGGTTTTTGTTAGAGATAAATTACCGGCTAGGATTAGGAAAGCATTAAAAATCTTCGGCTTAGTTGCGAGTCTAGCGGTATTTATCGTAATAATATACTTGTCGTCAGATCAAATATACTGGGAGGTAACATTATTCCATACACGTAGTATGGCGTTAAACATACCTGAGTGGATTTATCTCTTGGGGGTCCCTGTATTCTCTATAATAGTTGTTATTAGGATAATACAAGTTCTCTGGAGGGAGGTGAAAAGTAATGCTTGATCCAGCTACATCTACTCTACTAATATTTGTTGGAATGCTCGTAACTGGTGCTCCGATAGGGACCGCTCTAGGGGTGGCATCAATATTCTCTATATGGTACTATGGCTATGGTATTGAGGTTATCTCACCCAACTTCTACGCCGATATAGCAAAGTTCCCGCTCCTTGCAATACCATTCTTCGTGACGGCTGGAGTAGCAATGCAGGAAACTGGTGTTGCAGAGAAAATAGTTAAGCTAGCAAAAGTCCTCATAGGGAACACTATTGGTGGATTAGCAATTGTTACAGTTATAACAGCTACATTCTGGGGAGCGGTATCGGGTTCGGGGCCTGCTACGACAGCTGCTATAGGAGTAATATTGATACCAGCACTTATAGCGGCGGGTTATAGTCGGGGGTTCTCAGCGGCTGTTACATCTACAGCGGCTGGTCTTGCTATTATTATTCCGCCGAGCATCGCCTTTATAATCTATGGGGTAATAACTGATGTATCGGTTGGAACATTATTTATTGCAGGCATAATACCTGGACTCATAGTAAGCGGGTTCCTAATTATAGCAGTATATCTTATATCACGTAAACGAGGTTATCGTGGAGGCGTAGAGCAGAGGACCTTTAGGGATATCCTAGTAGCGTTTAAAGAAGCGTTCTGGGGCTTAATGGCTCCCGTAATAATACTTGGTGGAATATATGCTGGAGTATTTACTCCGACTGAGGCAGCTGTAGTAGCAGTATTCTATAGCTTATTTCTAGGATTCGTCGTCTATAGAACATTGACTTTTAAGAAGTTCTTTAAGATACTCATAGACTCTGCTGAGATATCATCTGTTGTAATGTTCGTAGTAGCATTTGCTGGATTATTCTCTTGGGCTGAGCAGACAGCTGGTCTAATAGACATGGTTGTAAACGGTATACTTGCCTTCTCACAAAACCCCGTAGTAATTATGAGTTTGATAATGATTGTTCTATTATTTGCTGGAATGTTCTTAGACGCTATATCGATATACTATGTCTTCCTGCCAATATTCATACCTATAATGGCGCACTTTAACTGGGATCCAATATGGTTTGGAGTAGTAATGACTATAAACTTAGCAATAGGACAAGTTACACCACCAGTAGCTGTAAACGCGTATGTTGCAGCTAAGATAAGCGGTGCAAAATTAGAGGAAATAGGAAGAGAGGCTCTTCCACTAATACTAGCAGCTGTTGCGGCAATGTTTATTATAGCATTATTCCCACAACTAGCATTATGGTTGCCGAGTCTAATGCATCAATCACCCTAGGAGGATTTTGCCATAAATCCCCCTTATATGCTGTTTATATTTGTTTTTAATAGGAAAGTACGGGTATGTATTCGAAGCGATTTATTTCTAGTCTGGTTCCCGGTTTCTCCATGCTTGGTATGAGTCTTACTCCAAGACTCCGCTTTTTTACTCGACTCGCAGTATAAACGTCGTATAGTAGTCTTAGTATATCGTGTTTATCCACTTCGGCTATGCTGAAACCAGTCATATCGAGACCAGCTACACAGTATGCTGAAAGTAGTGCTAGGTCTCTAAGCTTTAAACGTCCTTCAAGAGCTCTCTCTTTAAGCAAGTTATCTTCTCCTACGGCTAGCATTACTTGGTTAAACCCGGTTGTTGTGAGCCCTGCCTCTTTCGCCTTCGTTAATACATAGTTTTCCAGCCAGTTTATACTCCATGCTGTGCCTGGTTCAGGGATTGGTTTATTGTTAACGTATTCTATTAGTTCCCCAACGCTCTCCTCCATCCACGGTGAAAGCGATACATCGGTTCCAAGGTATTGTATCCCTACTTCCTCTTCTATTCTACGTCCTACCTCCTCTACGCGTTTAAAGTATTCAATTAATTGTTTTTCTCCTCCTCGAAGAGTTTCTCCTAGGAGGTCAACGTATCTTAGGGCTAGTGTAAACCCCTCCCTACCATTAATAGTAGCGCTTGCGGGAAAGTATGGCGTTATAATTCTCTCAGGGAATATTAGGGCTAATCGAGTAAAAACTCTCCAATACCCTACTCTATCGTAGAGGACTTCGACGTAGGGTCTAATATTCTCCATTGACTCTACGAGAAAAGAGCCGTAAACATTACTCGTAGCCGATAAGGCGTCTACTATTTTTCTAATGATACTCGTGGATGG
>CAZWTS010000190.1:0-20489 GCA_964637085.1 uncultured Desulfurococcales archaeon
TAAATGTTAAAAAGGGGGTATTCTGTGAGTACCGAAGGTTCATCCGAGAGAAAAAGAATAGTTACTTTTGAAGAATGGCAAGAACTAGCCAAAAAAGCTCAAAGAAAATGGCTCATCTATGGTATAGAAGATAAACCAGAATCCTGGGCATTAACAATAGCTCTAGGTATACAGCAGTACCTCATAATGTTCGGTGCCACCATAGCAGTACCAATGATTCTCTCCGGTATTATTGCCAATACATATCAACTACCAGAGGAGGTGACTAGACAGTTCATCGCAGAGCTAGTAACTATAACATTCTTCGTAGCTGGTATTGCAACATTACTGCAGACCTGGCCTAAGACGGGTAGTGGTCTGCCAATTATTCAGGGTACCTCGTTCTCATTCCTTGGTCCAGCTATAAGCATAATTACAGCGGGAGCGCTGATTGCTCAGCTAGAAGGCTATGCGAGTCTAGACGACTTTATTGCCAATACTGATCCATGGACTCGTGCTACAACAGTAGCAAATTACGTTAGCACGGCAGTGTTTACTGGTGCCTTATTCGAAATCTTCTTGGGTTATTCAGGTATTATGGGTAAAGTTAAGCGTGTTATAACGCCAGTCTCTATTGGTCCAACGGTCATGTTAATAGGTCTAACCCTATATGGTGCTCCTGGAGGCACAAACTTCCACGGTTGTTGGTGGGAGGGTGTACTAGTAATAGTACTAATAATACTGTTAAACCAGATTATAGGTAGCAAGTACGTCAAGATACAAATGTTCTCAATATTAACATCCATTCTCCTGGCATGGCTTATTGCAGCAATACTAACCTTTACCGGAGCTATTGGAGGATTCTGTGCTATAAACACCTATACTATAACAGAAATGGTTAGGACAGGTACCTATGTCCGTGCACCAATACCATTCCCATGGGGAGCACCGAAGTTCGTACCAGCATTCACACTAGGTATGCTTGCTGGTTATCTGGCAAGCATGGTTGAATCGATAGGAGACTATCACTCAGTATGTAGAATGTCAGAAGCACCACCTCCAACAGAGAAGATGATAAGCAAGGGATTAGGAGCAGAAGGTCTCGGCTGCTTCATTGGCGGTATCTTTGGAGCACAAGCTGGTACTACCAGCTATTCAGAGAACATTGGTGCTATTGGTCTAACAAGAGTTGCTAGCAGAATAGTCTTCCAAGTCGGTGGTATCATAATATTGTTCCTAGGCGGTATCCTCTATGTCTGGGGCGCATTCATGGCAACAATGCCATTCCCAATAATTGCAGGAATGTACTTTGCCACCTTCGGTCTAATCGCCGCCGTAGGTATATCACTACTATCACTAGCAGACCTAAAGTCAGCTAGGAACCTCTTCATAGTGGGTATCTCGTCATTCGCGGGATTAGCAATACCCTACATAATGGATAATGCCAACTGGGGAGGACAAACTGGTGCAGACCTAGTAATGGCGGCTTTCCCAGCAGACCTACAATGGCTCGCGCAGATAATAGTAATTATACTAAGAACTGGTATGGCTGTCGGTGCTATACTAGGAATACTATTAGACAACATAATACCAGGTACACCAGAAGAAAGAGGTATAACACACCCCGACTGGCTAGGCTAACACTAGTGTTTAATGATCTCTAATACAATAATCTTTTAACTTAACTATATTTTTTCTAATAACTCGTCTATTATTTTCACTACTTCTGGATGCATAAGCATCTTCATGTAATCATAATCATAAGGATAGAGTAGTGTTTGTCTACTAGTATCAAATATGTGGGTAACTTTAGTATATGAAGATGCTAGAACATTCCAGGTGAATGCGGCCTCAACATTCCAAGCTTCAGTCATTTTCTCTCTAACGAACTGCAATGCTTCCCTCTCAAAGTCGTGCGCTATTATAACGATATTGTAGTAGAAGAATGTACTAATACCTCCGGGCTTATACTTATTAAACAACTTATTTATTCTCTTGGCCTCATCTATAGTTAGCATATCAGTTCTTGTGATATAGAAGAATATCAGTCTCCTCTTTAGCCCTATACGTTTTAATTTCTTTTCTGCTATAATATCCTGATTCTCAAGCTCCTTTATATTAAATCCATGTTCTAATAATATTTTCTTTAAATTACGTACTATTTCGCTCCACACGTTACATCACGCTTTATCACAGTATTTTTGTTGCACTTGTTGGTAAAGTTTTTATTTATGCGTTTATCATAATAGTAGAGTGTGGTGTTCTTATGTCTAGTAAAGAAGCTGAGAAAATAGAAAAATCTTCTAGTATAAAAGAAGAAATAGAAAAAGCCAATAAAAAAGCTGTTGAAAATATGATGGAATCCGAACCTGTATGGGTGGATATGGATTTAGCTATTAAAGTAGTACCCGGAATGAAGGATAAAATGCTCCTTCATGCTGGCCCTCCTGTAACCTGGGAGAGAGCTTCTGGTCCCCTAAAGGGAGCATTAATTGGTGCGTGCATCTATGAGGGATGGGCAAGTACACCGGAGGAGGCAGAGAGACTCTTAAGAACAGGGGAGGTAGTATTTGAACCTACGCACCCCCATAATGTAGTTGGCCCTATGGCCGGTGTTGTTTCACCAACAATGCCTGTATTCGTAGTATATGACAAGAAATTTGGAAACTACGCATATAGTAATATGAATGAGGGTATAGGAAAAGTCCTCCGATACGGTGCCTATAGTAAAGAAGTAATTGATAGACTAAACTGGATGCGTGACGTCCTATATCCCGTTCTTAAAGCTGTTGTCGAGGAGATAAAGAAGGACGGTAAACCAGGTCTAGAATTCAAGCCTCTAATATCCCAAGCACTACACATGGGCGATGAATGTCACAACAGATATGTTGCAACAACAACATTATTCCTAAAAGAAATAGCACCATATCTAATCAAAACAGACCTAGACAAAAAGATGATATTAGAAGCATACGACTTCATGGCACGCAACCCATTTACAACACTAAACCTCGGAATGGCTTCAGCAAAAGCAATGACTCTTGCAGCCCACAACATAAAGTATAGTACAATAGTAACAGTAATGACAAGAAATGGTACCGATACAGCAATATGGGTAAGCGGTTTAGGAAACGAATGGTTTACAGCACCAGCACCAGTACCCAAGGGTGTATGGTTCCCAGGATACTCAGAAAAGGACGCTAACCCCGACATAGGGGACAGTAGCATAACTGAGACAGCTGGATTCGGCGGCTTCGCAATGGCAGCCGCACCAGCAATAGTATCATGGGTTGGGGGATCAGTAGAATTTGCAATAGAGAACACAAAGAAAATGTACCAGATAACGTACACGAAGCACAAGTACTTTACAATACCATATCTAAACTTCCAGGGCACACCTACTGGTGTAGATATAAGAAAAGTTGTAGCAACAGGTATAACACCAACAATAAACACTGGTATAGCACACAAAGAACCAGGCGTAGGCCAAATAGGAGCTGGTATAGTAGTATTCCCGATAGATCACTTCAAAGCAGCTCTCCGAAGATTTGCAGAGGTCTACGGATTATAAGGAGATAAGTCCATTATCGCATATTAAACCAATTCTTTTCTTCCATAAACTCTCGGGAAAAACATCTTGTTTTTTCAAAACAACTATATAGAGTATTCGTCTAATAAAATAGGTTCCATATGGATCCCTTTCCTGCTTAGAGAAGGCTACATAGGTGAAGTAGTTAATGTTTTCCGTAGAACTATAAACATACGTAATACTAATAATACACTTCTTTCAATTACAGCGCTAAACTATTACTCACCAATATACATTAACATACCTTCAAATGTTTTTATTAATTTCCAAGAAGTAGTTAAACCCTATAGCCCTGTTTTTATAAGGAAACCTTACATAATAGTAGGTAGGCTAAAAATCCACTATAACATAAATACTAGAACCATATATTCTACACAAATATGTCATATGTGTAATATTGTATCGTCGTTCACGGCGGACGATAACTTTTTATTAAAAATATACAAGAGGATTTCATTCATCATAGACATAGTAGATAAATCTGATAACATCATAGAAATGCTAAGGAAGGCTTCGCTTACAAGTAATATAAAAGAACTTCTATTAGAACTAAAAAAGACATTAAAGAGAAATGGAAATAGCCAAAAAAAGTACATGCAGATCTCTGAGAAATTTTACTCAATACTAGGCTTAGGTTATGGCGTCACACCTTCATCCGACGATTATGTGGGGGGCTTATTGGGGGTAATCAACACTTATCTCGCGTGTAATTATAAAAAGCCCTTAATCTTGGATCTTAGGAGAGTTCTCTCAAGAACTAATTGGGTGAGCGGGTACTTGTTATACTACAATCATGTCGGTTTATTCAATAATATCTTTGAAGACTTTATAGCAGGTATTTTTAGAAAGGAATTAGCAAGGAGTATAGATGCTTTCATTTCATTATTGTCTATTGGCCATACATCTGGCTTAGACATGGCTCTAGGAGCGCTTGGTGGTTTTGCTATCATAGGGAGTCTAAAGGGATGCGAGAAATGTCTTGAAGAATATTTTAGCTTGTTTTATGAAAATTTATCGTAAAGTAACGTAAATAATTCTTTATTACGATACACTCAATTACGAAATAAGTAAAACTTAAAAGCATTGGAAGATTCACTTATTCTACGTAGGTGCGTTCTTATGGCCTACCTATATCCTCCTTCAAACAAAAAATGGAAGGCTAGAGTTGGTAACATTCTCGAAGAATTCGTTGAAAAAATAGAAAAAGAAGGTAAACCTAAATTCGACTGGACGAAATCAGTAGACTGGTCAAATGTAAAAGTATACGACCTCTCCCAACCATTAAGCAACCTAACACCACCATTCCCAACATACCCACCCTTCGAGTTTAAGTGGATAAAAGTAGTAACAGAGCATGGCGTACAAGCACAATACATTCAAACACCATTACATATAGGTACACACATGGATGGCCCACTACACTTTGACCCAGCTGGGTTAGACATTGGTAGCATTCCAATAGAATACTGGATTAGTGAGGGCGTAATAATAGACATAAGCGACCTTGTTGACGATTTAGGTATATACACGTCAGAGATGATTGAGAAGAGAGCAAAAGAATACAATCTAGAAATAAAGGAAGGAGACGTTCTCGTAATATATACTGGTTATAGCAAATATGCGTGGTATCAGCCAGGCGCTGACACTGTAAGATACATGTTAAAACACCCAGGCCCCAAGAAGGAGTTCGCTGACTGGTTAATCAAGAAAAAGATAAAGTGGACAGCTGTTGACGCAGTATCACAGGATCATCCACTAAACACAGTAATTAGAAGAGTAAGACCAGACATAGTAGAAGAATTCAAGAAGAAATATGGTGTATCAGTAGAAGAAGCAATGCCATGGCCCGAGAACTTCCAATTAATGCACACATACCTATTCCCCAAGGGCATATTGCACGTAGAGAACGCTGGTGGCGAAATCGAGCAAGTACTCAATAGAAGATGTGTGATCTCAGCGTTCCCATTCAAGTTCATGGGCGGCGAATCAGCGTTCTGTAGACTAGTGGCATTCTGCTCCGACTAAACAAACAATCTATTATAGAATAAACAATATTTCTAAGACACCTTTTTTACTCACCACTACCCTTATTCCTAAGCTGTAAGACCCTAGGTGATAACTAGTTGGTTATAGTCAAGAATTTTGTTAAAAAGAACTTTTACAGAGACTCAGTACAACTCTTGCATCTAAGTGAAGAAGCGAAAAAGATACCCGGAGTACTCGATGCAGCAATAGTTATGGGAACCGATCTAAACAAGGAACTCTTAGAGAAGCAGGGACTCCTAACAGATGAAGGGCGTGCCGCAACAGATAACGACATGATTATTGCATTAAAAGTCGAGGATGGCGCGAATATTGAGGAGATATTGGAAAAAGTTGAAAACCTGCTAACAGCACCTGCTGAAACCACAGCAGAAACCTACTACTATAGTCTTGAATCAGCACTAGAAGCATTGAAGGGTGCCAATATAGCAGTAGTCTCGATTCCGGGACAATACGCTAGGGATGTAGTCTTAAAGCTATTAGAAAGAGATATACATGTACACTTATTCAGTGATCACGTACCATTGGAACACGAAATAGAGTTGAAAAAGATAGCCTACGAGAAAGGACTACTACTCATGGGTCCCGAGGCGGGTACAGCAATAATAAATGGTGTAGCCCTGGGATTCGCAAACGTCGTAAACCGAGGACCTATAGGAGTTGTAGCAGCAGCTGGCACAGGATTACAAGAGTTCACAGTTCTCGTAAGCCAAGCAGGCTCCGGAATAACGCATGGCATAGGTGTCGGTGGTAGGGACGTTAAAACACCTGTAGGAGGACTTATGACGCTATTATCAATAAAAGCATTTGAAGCTGATCCTGATACTAAAGTAATAGCAATAGTTTCAAAACCACCTTCACCAGATGTTCAAGACAAAATAATCAACTACATAGCAGAGAACACTAAGAAAAAATATGTAACATGCTTCATAGGTGGTAAAACCTTTGAAATACCAGAAAAACTCAAGGGTAGGCTTGTTCAAACGAAAACACTTCACGCAGCAGCTCTCGAAGCAGTAAGACTAGTTGACGAAAAACTCTATGAGGAAGCAAAGAAAAAGCTATTTCTACCAAAGGAAGAGATCATAAGAATAGCTGAAGCCGAGATAGCAAAGCATGGAGAGAAACAGAAATATATTAGAGGCCTCTTTACTGGCGGTACGCTAACATATGAGACACAGGTAATATTTAAGGAATTAATCGGAGACGTTTATTCTAATACACCATTAAACCCAGAATACCAGTTACCAGACGTGCACAAGAGCATAAAACACACAGTAATAGACTTAGGCGAAGAAGAATTTACTGCTGGTAGAGCACATCCCATGATAGATCCAACAATACGTTTGCTAAGACTAGTAGATGAAGCAAAGGACCCGGAGGTAGCAGTAATCCTTCTAGACTTTGTAATAGGATATGGTAGCCACCCAGACCCGGCAACAGCTCATCTAGACGCGATAAAAGAAGCCAAAAAGATAGCAGAGGAAGATGGACGACATCTAACAATACTAGCACACATAACGGGTACCGAGAAAGATCCACAAAACGCTAAGAAGCAAGAAGAAATACTAAGAAAAGCCGGAGTAATAGTACTCCCAACAAACGCGCTAATGGCTTTAACTGCTGCACTAATAGCGGAGAAAAAGATAGATGAAGCAAAAATAGACAAATTCTATGAAGAATTCCTAACAGGAAAGTATTAAAAAGGTGGTAATATATGGTTGAGAAAATACTTAAACTATTCAAATCAGAACTAAAGGTAGTAAACATAGGACTAGAATTCTTCTATAAGTCACTAAAGGAGCAAAATGTAGAAGCAGTTCACGTTGTATGGCAACCACCGCCAAAAATAGAGAAAGACCTACAAGACATACTAAGCAAGATATTGTAAAGAAAAAATCTTTTTAACCTACAATATATTTTTAACCCCACCTCCAATAACACTATTATTGTGAATCCTTATGCCTATAAGAATACGATTACATGGTAGGCTTAAGGATATTGTGGGTAAAGAGGAGATAATAATAGATAAGGAAGTAAGAACCGTAAGGGAACTTTTAGAGGAATTATTAAAACATCTAGGTGATAGAGCTAAAAGAGAATTCGAAGTAGAAAAGCCAGAAGATTTTCTTCAGCCGCGTTCGAGACTTATTGTATTAATTGATGGTTTTAGTGTAAAGTTACGTGGGGGATTAGATGCTCCCTTAGTTGGGGTTAGGGAAGTTAATGTGGATAATATTGAAGTAATGGAATGGTTTGGTGGAGGATAACTTTAACAGCGAAAAAATAAGTATTTCGCTATTAATACATTATCGTTATACTTAAATAGCTTTTCCCGATAATAATTCACTTGTTCACGAGTGACTTTATTTTGGGGAGATAAATGGGTACAAAATATGTAGGTAAACCTATTCCTAGAATAGACATAGACAAAGTTGCTG
This sequence comes from uncultured Desulfurococcales archaeon, assembly GCA_964637085.1. GTDB lineage: Archaea > Thermoproteota > Thermoprotei_A > Sulfolobales > WANQ01 > JALWGO01. The sequence goes on from CAZWTS010000190.1 coordinate 8,053, forward strand.
GCGACGCCGAATATGCCTATGATTTCACACTACCCGGAATGGTATACGCAAAACTCGTAGCAGCACCTTACGCGCATGCTAAGATCCTCAAGATAAAATATGATGAAGCATTAAAAGTACCAGGTGTTCTTGCAGTTTTCACAGGGGCCGACTTCCCATTTAAAGTTGGTATATATGCAGCAGATCGAGATGTACTGGCAAGAGAGAAAGTACTATACTACGGTCACCCAGTTGCAGCAGTTGTAGCGGAAACTCTTGAAGCAGCAGAAAAGGCGGCAGAACTAATAGAGGTTGAGTATGAGCCGTTACCGCCAGTTCTTGATGCACTAGAAGCATTAAAGCCTGACGCACCACTAGTTCACGAAAAGCTTCACGAGTATAAACATGCACCATTTATATATCCTAAGCCTGGAACCAATATTGCAACTCATTTAAAACTCAGGAAAGGGAACATAGAAGAAGGATTCTCTAAAGCAGATGTTGTAGTAGAAAAAACGTATTACGAGCCACTAATAAGTCAAGGATATCTAGAAAACTGGGTCGGTGTAGCTAGAGTAAAGAGTGATGGTACAGTAGAAATATGGTCGAGTCATCAGTCGCCATTTGCGGTAAGAAATCTACTAGCGACATCTCTTGGTCTACCCATCCATAAAGTAGTAGTACATCACATGTACCTCGGTGGAGGATTCGGAGGAAAAGCCGGTCTATTACTCGAACATATTCCAGTACTCTTCTCAATGAAACTAGGTGGAAGACCAGTAAGATTAGAATTAAACCGCGAAGAAAACTACTTCTACATGGCGCAGAGAGCAGGTTACTACTTCAAGATGAAGACTGGTGCAACAAAAGACGGCAAATTAATTGCTCATCAAGGAGAATATATCTTAGATGCTGGAGCGTACGCGGATTATACAGTAAACGTTGCTAGATCAGTAGGATTGAAACCATTCGGACCCTATGAAATAGAAAACGTTTATGCTGATGCTTATGCGGTCTATACAAACAAAATACCAACAACAGCATTCCGCGGATTCGGCTTAATGGAACTATACTTTGCTTCAGAGAGACAAATGGATCTACTAGCAAAGAAGCTGGGAATGGATCCAGTAGAATTTAGATTAAAGAACATCTTAATTCCAGGAAAATCGATAACGCATACACAGGAAAGACTAAGAGAGGATGCGGGAGACCCGAAGGGAGCGCTCGAAGAAGCAGCTAGACTTATAGAATGGGGTAAACCACCCGAGAAGCCTAAAGAACCATGGAAATTCCGTGGTAAGGGTATTGCAACTTTCTGGAAGGGACCAGTTCAACCTTCAAATGCTGCTTCTTCAGCTATAGTTAAATTAAATGATGATGGCTCAGTTGACGTTCTCGTGGGTACTGGCGAAATGGGTCAGGGCACAATAACAGCTCTAGCGCAAATAGTTGCTGAGGAACTAGGTATACCTATGGAGAAAATACGCGTTGCACCAGAGAGAAGAACTGATATGGTACCCTATACGTGGCAAACAGTCGGTAGTAGGGGATTATTTAGCGAGGGTCAAGCTCTAATAAGGGCCTTAGAAGACTTAAAGAGTCAGATAAAGAAGGTAGCAGCCCAAGTATTCAGAGTGTTCGAGGATCAAATAGAGATTAGAGATGGAAAAGCATGTGTGGTAGGCGAGCCCTGGGAGTGTATATCACTAGCAGAAATGGCCTTGGGATACATGTATCCTAATGGTAACACTATTGGCGGACCATTAATTGGACGTGGAAGCCACGTACCTGTTAGAACATCAATACCGGATCCAGAAACTGGTAAAAGCGTACCAGCCCCATTCTACACATTTGGTGCTGGTGCAGTAGAAGTAGAAGTAGATCTACTAACTGGTCGTGTGAAGGTGTTAAAAGCGGTAATGGTTCTAGACACGCCAGCAATTAACCCAATGCTAGTAGCTGGCCAAGTATATGGTGGAATGGTGATGGGCATCAATATAGGATTACTTGAGGAACTAAAGTTTGATAAGAATGGTAGATTAATGAATCCCAACTTCACGGACTACAAGTTAGCTAGAGCGGCAGATATACCAGAAGAAATGATCTTCAAATGTCTTGGCGTAGGCCAGAAGGATGCCCCCTACGGCGCTAAGGGTGTGGGTGAATTAACAATGTTGCCGTGGCCAGCTGCAATAGCCAATGCAATAGCTAATGCAATAGGTGTAGAATTATACGAGCTACCAATGAAGCCCGACAAGATTATCGAGGAAGTAAAGAAGCAGAGGCCAGAACTACTTGAGAAAGTAAAGGAAGCGTTAAAAGTTAAGGGGTGATAAAGATGGCGGTGTCCAAATCTATAATTGTATTCCATACACTATTACCCGAATTTGAGTACTTTAAGCCAAAGACTCTCCAAGAGGCATTAGAGCTATTAGACAAGTATAGGGGAGACGCACGGATTCTAGCAGGCGGAACCGACTTATTAGTAGATATGAGAATGAGGATCAAGCAGCCTAAATACGTAATAGACATTAAGGGTATAGAGGAGCTACATACAATAAAATATGAAGAAGGCAAAGGACTCACTATTGGAGCTACAGTTACCCTAAACGAGCTAGTTAATAGCAAGGTGGTTAAAGAGAAGTTCTATGTACTTTGGGATGCTGTTAGACAAATAGCCGACGAGCATCTAAGAATGAGGGCTACTCTCGTAGGAAACATCTGTAATGCGTCACCAGCAGCTGATAGTGCTCCAGCTCTACTAGTCCTAAAAGCCAAAGTAAACATTGCGAGCGTTAATGGTACAAGAACAGTTGAAATCAAAGACTTCTTCAAATGGGTAAAGAAGACTGTATTAGAGCCTAATGAAATGGTTACATCAGTCTTTATTCCAGAGCCTCCAGAGGGCGCTAAGGGCAGATACTTAAAGTTTGTGAGGAGTGCTGAAGACCTAGCATTAGTGGGCATAGCCGCTCTCGTAGCAAACCCGAAGGATCCTGCCAAACGTGTCGTACGGATAGCATTGTCGTCTGTAGCACCAACACCAGTAATAGTCGATGAAGTAGAAGAACTATTCAAACAGGATAGACCACTAGGAGAACTAGCAGAGGAAGCAGTTAAACTAGTAATGTCAAAAGTTTCTCCGATAACTGATGTTAGAGCGACAAAGGAGCTTAGACAACATATGGTGGAATATGGTACAAGGTATCTATTAAAAACACTACTTGAAGGGTGATGGTCATGGCGGAGAAGCTTATACCTATTACATTAAAAGTTAATGGTAGAGAATATAAAGTCGAAGTAAAGCCTAACGAGACATTACTCTTTGTACTAAGAAATAAGCTAAACATAAAGAGCGTCAAAGGTACATGCTATAGAGGCGAATGTGGCGTCTGTACAGTACTATTGAATGGGAAACCCGTAAAATCATGTCTAGTACTAGCAGTTGAAGCCGATGGAGCTGAAATAATAACGCTAGAAGGATTAGCACCATTCGGCACGCTAGCTCCAATACAAAAAGCATTCATCGAGCATGGAGCATTTCAGTGCGGCTTCTGTACACCAGGATTCATACTAACAGCTCACTGGCTCCTAACGAATAACCCAGATGCGACCGAGGAAGAAATAAAGGAAGCGTTAAGCGGTTTGATTTGTAGGTGTACTGGTTATAGACAAATAATTGACGCAATTAAGGCGGCAGCAAAATACTATAAACAGGATAAACAGGGAGGAAAGTAAACATATTATTTCCTTATTTAAAACAATATTTTTTATATAACATAACATCTGATTCTAATGTATAATTTATTGAGGAAATTATTTTAATATAATTTTTGCTATTCTATATCGTTAGGTGCAAGAGGCCTCGTGGAATATATATGGCTTGTTATCGGATTTGCTGCGGCATTATTTGTTGCATGGAATAACGGATCTAATAATGCCGCTAATGCTATAGGTACTGTTGTAGGAGCCCATGCTTTGAATCTAAGACGTGCTTTATACCTTGCAGCGTTCTTCGATTTTCTAGGTGCAATTCTTTTCGGAGGCTTCGTATCTAAAACCATAATGAAGGGTATAGTAGATGTTTCTCTAATCAATGATTCATCGATTATAATTAGGGGGATGATAGCCGCCCTTATTGCTACTGGTTTATGGGTTCTCCTAGCTTCTTGGATAAAGATCCCGATGTCTATTTCGGAGGGTATAGTTGGCGGTGTAATAGGGTTCGGTCTAGCTGCTATGGGAGTTCAATCTATAAACTGGTCTATGGTGTCAATTATAGTTTCATCATGGATTATCCTACCAATATTTAGCGCCATACTTGCACTCGCATTGTATCTTTTATATGAGAAAATGTTTGAGAAGGAACGCTTAATACCGTATGTAGCTATTTCTTCGTTGTTCCTAATGGTTTTCTCAACATTATTTTTACTAATGGTTAAAACACTTAAGTTATCAGATATTGTAAGAGTTATAGCAGTTAGCATCTCCGCTGGGCTTCTTGCATCAGTAATATTCGCATTATTATATGCATTTAAGTTATCTAAATCTAGTAATAGAGCATCAATTATGATTAAAGTATTATTACTTGTCGCAGCAGCATCCATGGCGTTTAGTCATGGTGCTAATGATGTAGCTAATTCAGCGGGACCTTTATCAGCTATACTCTATGTGTACCAGTATGGTGAAGTTCCCAAGGTGGTAGGGGTTTCAGAAATAGCATTAATTATTACAGCTGCTGGTATTGCTATAGGTATATTAAGTTGGGGGCACAGAGTTGTTGAGACAATAGGTGAACGGATAACAACTCTAACATATTCTTCAGCTTTTACTGCTCAGCTTTCTGCATCGCTATCGGTGCTTATAATAACGAGAATAGGTCTTCCAGTATCAACGACTATAGCTATAGTAGGTTCTGTTGCAGGTGTTGGACTAGCTAAGGGATTTAAAGCTGTAGATAGGAGGACGTTAGCTAGGATAATAACTACATGGATTGTTGCGTTACCAGCGGTAATAGTAGTGTCTATGGTATTGTATAAGTTATTTTCTCTCATTTGAAGCGAATAGCCAGTGCTCTAACATAGTCTGCAGCATCTTCTGCGTAATCCACGATATTCTCGAGGGATTCGATAAAATCTTTTAGCATAACAATGAATGCTGGGTTCTTAATTTTTTCACCGTATTTTAACAGTAATTTGCGTGCTGCTACATTTACTTCATCTGCTTTTTCCTCTAATTCTTCTACTCTACAAGCGTGCTCTCTAGCAACTTCTATATCACCTTCAAATAAGGATTCAACGGCGTCTACGAGTAAGTCAGCTGATTCAACAGCATACCCGCTCAATTTTTCTACTTTATCTCTGATATCAGCGGGTATTTCAAGGTAAGGTATTATGGACAAGTATCTTGAGGCCTCCTTACTCCATTCTGCAACGAGGTCGAAGCGTCTTATTAGTCTAACAATACTTTCGCGTACATCAACGTCCTCTACAAAACGACTTATCTCGTACAATATTTTCCTACGAATATTATCGGCTTTTGTATCGTTCTGAATACACTCAGAGATTTGTTTAAGTGCTTCACCTACACGCATCTCATTTAGTAATTTGATACTATTTCTAAGACCTTTTACTATCTTATTAACGAGAACTACGTACTCCTCTAATAGCTTAGTAAACTCTGCGGGAATATGTTTTGTAATCAATTCCCTCTTACCACGTATAGATATTGTTTAGGAATATAGTAAGTTTATCTCTTGTAGCCGAAATATTATATATAATCACTATTTTTTATGGTTCAAAAGAGTACAGTATTGTTTAAATTCCACAGTAATGTTTTCTTCTACGGGTGAACCTTTGCCTAGAGTTATTCCTCCAGTAGAAGAATTAACGCCCGATAAATTTAAGGAGACTTTTAGAAAAATAATTGAGTTGAAGAGAAAGGCAGGTATAGAAGCATTACGTGATAACCCTCCAGACCTATTTGAACGGGCAAAAATGTATGGTACAAGATATAGGAATGGATCATGGGGGTGGGCTTCAAATATCTGGAGTAGATCAGCTGCAAACACCGTTGTGATAGAAGATGATAAAGAATTGAAATATGAACACAAACTTCTCATGCTACGTGTACTAGAGCACATTCTAGCTCAAGGACCATTAATAAAAGTTGATGGATATGTAGGTAAGCCGGGAACACGCGTGCAAATGCATGCAACCGTATATGTTGATCCACAGTTTCCAGATATAGCTTATCGTTGGAGTCAACTGGTGTTTCCAGCTCCTCCTGAAGAAAAACCAGACATAGAAGTCTTCGTTATCCCACACTATCTCGGCAATCCGAAAATACCTGGAACTGACCGCATGTTAATGGTAATGAGGTTCCCCCATCACAATTTCACTATAATAACAGTATCATCTTATCAGGGCGAGGTAAAGAAAGCTGTTCTAACACATTGGATCTTCCATGCCTATAAGAAGGGATGCACGGGAGAGCACGCATCACTTAGAGAATTCACCGTTAAGACAATTGATGGTAAATGGAAACGCGTAATAATGTCTGTATGGGGGCTAACTGGTACGGGCAAATCTACTCATGGTCTCTATGTATGGACTCCCCAGAACGCAAAGGTGTACATTGAACAATTTGGTATAAACCCCCTAGACTACGTTAAAGACCAGGTGATAAAGAATGACGATATAGTTGCAGTATGTGAGGATCGAGTAATAGGCTCTGAGAGGGGGTCATGGACTAAAACTGAAGACTTAACACCAGAACAAGTAGCCATGTGGAATGCTGCTACAAGTCCTAGGGCACTACACGAGAACACGGAATTCGATGAAAAAGGTCATCCAAGTTTTAAGGGTGAGCTCTTCCAATACTTTGGAAGACCAAACCGTAATTCACGAAGCGTACTATACCTAGAGGACACGGGATATTTCGATGGAGACGTAGCTTCTAGTGGGCCTCTCAATACAGCGATTTTCCTCTCTCCAGGCTATTTTACAGACTATGCATGGGTTAAGATAGTAGATCCAGCATTGGCTGCAAAAGTCCTCGCAGATGGTAGAACCATAGGACATCCAGCGCAAGCAAAGGAGGTTGTCGGAAAAGTTAGATATGTCGCAAGATACGCTAAGCCTTTCACAATGGGTGTAACTAATACGGCTCATGTCGTAAGATTCTACGAGTATCTTAAGAAACGAATAGAAAAAGGAGATCCGATAGAAGTATACCAGTTCAATACTACTGGAAGAATAATAGCAAAGTATAAATGGGTTGAAAAGAAGCTTGGAGACAAAACAATAATGGCACCAGAACCAATCCTAGTTGAAAAGAACGGCATACCAAAAGCAGTAGGAGGGACAAGGCCGACAATAGAGGAAACTGAACTCTTCATACTCCAAGCAACAAGAGGAGCAGTAAAATACAAGCCTCATCCAGTATGGGGAGAGAAAGTACTCGTACCAGTAGAAGTACCAGGTATAAGTCAGGAGCGCTTAAAAGAATTAGATCCAACCACTTATGTATCCATGGAGGAGTTCAAGGCATTACTCAAGGCTCAAATAGAGGAAAGCAAATACTGGTTAGACAAGGACGTACCAGGCCTACCCCCAGAAATATACAATGCAATGGACTTTGAAGACTAAAGATATTGTATATACATTTTGTTTTTCTCAATCTACTCTCACAATATACTTATATTATTTCTCCTGAATTACTAAGGCTGAAGAGAGTTCTTGAAAAAGGTGTTATAAACAATGAAGACTGGTGGTATAATATTAGCGGCAGGTATAGGTAAGCGGATACAGAAGATAAGTCAAGGTAAACCAAAGCTATTAGTTCAAGTGAGGAATAGGCCTCTCATATACTATCCTTTAAGTATCTTTAGGAAAATAGGTGTACATCGAATAGTTATAATAGTTCCGGGGGGCTGGAGCGGAGAAGTACATAGAGCACTGGGGAACGTCTCTAGAGGAGTCATTATAGTGGAGAATAGTAGGTTCTGGAGAGAAAACGGTTATAGCCTATATTTAGGATTAAAACATCTATTGGGTACAAGTGACCTAATCCTCTTATCAATGGTTGATCACTTATACGTCAGTACTTTAGCCCTCAAAGTACTAAGTACACTAAAAAACACTAATAATAGTCTCATAGCAGTTGGCGGAGATTCTAAGGCGCTCTTCATACAACATAGTGAGGCAACAAAAATACAGGCTAGGAATCACTTAATAGTAGACATAGGTAAGAAATTACCAGTATACAATTATATCGATGTAGGAGTCATGGCCGTTAAACCAGAGATATATGATTATATAAACGAGCTAATAGATAAAGAAGAAATACTATCCCTAACAAAAATAATTAAGTACGTAAGCAAAGAAAGGAGGGCCGTAGTTGCTGACGTAACAGGATATTACTGGACTGAAATAGATACAGATGAAGACTACTACCAGTTAGTATCAGGTAAGCGAAACATAGTATTGAGTAAAGTATTAGAGGACTTAGAGGTAATGGTACATCATGGCTAGAATAGATAAAACTGTTATGACAAAAAGAACTGATGGACCTATATCAAGATATATTAACCGTAGAATATCAACGAGACTAACAAGTATTATAATAAAACATAATATACCTATAACGCCCAATCAAGTATCAATTATAAGTTTCCTCTTAGGCCTACTATCTGGAGCACTCTTCTATATGAATCATTTAATTTTAGCTGGAATTCTAACACAAATTTCGTCTATAATAGATGGTGTTGACGGAGAACTCGCGCGTGCTCTAAAAAAGACGAGTAAGTTTGGCGGATTTTTTGATGCAGTACTTGACAGGCTAGCGGATATATCAATAATAACGGGGTTAGGTCTCCTCATTATAGTTCGGGGAGGATATTGGTCTTTTCTATCAGTAGATTACCTACTAGTTATTATTATTGCTGCATTGAGCGGTGATATACTAGTAAGCTATATCCATGCTAGAGCTGAAGCTAGCCTCGGTATAAGTTTACACAAATTATGTAAAATACCAGTATTTGCTTCGAGAGATGTTAGATTGTTTATAATATTTGTTGGAGGTGTTTTACAGAGACCCTTAGAGACTATAATCTTAGTAGCTATGCTATCATATATGTATGTTATAGTTAGATTAATTGAATTATCACTAATGTATTTGAGAGGAGAGCTTAAGTAGAGAACAAGTTTATTAATGACGCACGTCATATCATATCTTATGAAGATATCAATACCACAGCTAGCGGCAAAATACGTATATCCCGCGCTTCGGAGACGCCTCGTAGAAATACTATATCATAAGAAAAAGATGAATCAGTTGGAGATAGCTCGTCTCTTAGGGATTTCTCAGTCTGCAGTATCAAGATATGTTGAGGGAAATAGAGGGGTATACATAGATGTATCAAGATTCAAAGACATCGAGCAAGAATTAGAAAAGCTAGCAGATGCAATTGTTGACGAGAATATGAGTATATATGACATACAATTGGAGTTAGCTAGAATAACAATGGTCTTCTTAGGAAAAGGTTATGCTTGTAATCTCCATAGTAGGATTGATAAGAGCATTGATCCTAGCAAGTGTAGGTCCTGTTTGATATTGTTTAAAGATTATGTTGAAGCTAGATAGCGTGTCTTATCATTATGTATAACTGTGTTATTAGTAAAGTATATATACTATGCTATACTATATATGACATGTGTCATATAGGGTGTAGTTTATGGAGACAAGATTTCCAATAAAAACACTAAAGGAACGCGTTAGCAAGTTCCAAGAAAAGCTAAGAGAACAAAACATAGATGCAGCTATGATAAGGACTCTATCAAGCTTCATTTATTTTACTGGAGTAAAATGGCTTAGACCAGCAGTCCTCATACCAGCTGAGGGAGATCCAATATTATTTGTTGCTCGAGGAGAAGAAGAAGGAATAAGGAAACGTACATGGATAGAGAACATAGTTACCTTTACTGATGGAGGAGACCTAATGGCAAAGGTTTCTACGACTATACGTAAAAAGAATTACCGTGTAATAGGATTAGAATATGGTATTGAAAGAGACGCGTATATAATATTCTTTGAAATGTTTAAACGCTTAAACCCTAAGACGAAGGTAGTAGACATATCAAATATAATATATAGTATGCGTATGATAAAAGATGAATACGAATTGAACTCCATTAGGAAAGCTGGTGAAATAGCCGCAAAAACCATGAGTAAATTATTAGAATTAATTGAGCCGGGAATGAGTGAGACGGAGATAGCTGGAGAAGCCTATAGAATCCTATACAATTATGGCTCCGAAGAACCACTAGTATACGTAAATATAGGACCCCATCCAAGAGTTCATGCTGAACCATTTAGAGATATAAGAGTGAGAGATAACGTATTTGTAACAATAGTATTAGGAGCAGACTATAATAGATACTATGCCAATATCGCTCGAACAATATATATTGGTGAACCAAGAGGTCTAGCAAAGAAAGCCCTCAAATGCATGGATAAAGTATATGAGACGGCAGTAGAGGAAACAAAACCGGGTACACGTTTCATAAATGTAATAAAGAATCTTGATAACATATACAAAGAATACGATATGCTATCCTATAGAGTGGTAGGATATGTTCACAGCGTTGGTCTCCAAATAGAAGAACCACCGATAACAACTATACTACCAAAAGATAGATTCGTAGAGGTAAAACCAAACATGGTATTAGCATTCATCCACGCACCAATACTGATAGACGGAATAGGTCAAATAAAGAAAGAGGATACATTCATAGTAAGAAAAGATGGAACCCTCGAAAATGTAACAAGAACCTAATCCCTATTAATCAGATAAAATCCATTATTAAATAATTATATTGTCTTTTAGGAATTATTTTCTTCGTTTAAGTTTCTTTATCTTAAGTCTCATGCGCTTTCTTGAAAGTTCTTTAATTACGCTCATTAATTTAGACCGGAGTTCAGCGGCTATATCCGGGTATAATTCAATAAGGTTTTCTTCTTCTCTCGGATCCTTTTCGAGATCATATAGTTCTTCTACTCCACCGTGGACAATATTACAGTAGCGGCATATAGCATCCTCGGGTTTCAACGCAGTTATATACTTATATTTTCCCATTCTAATCATATACTTGCGTTCCGTATGAGCTTCTTCCGCATATAGAATAGTCCTTAGATTGTGCTTTCCATATTCGAGAATGTCAATAATGTTTAATCCATCCCAAGGTACTGGGGGTTCGTATTTTATTCCAAGAAATTCTAGGAGTAATGGCATTAGATCAATATGCTGTACGAGTGCATCAATGATTTTACCCCTATATTCGGGGGTATATATGATCAATGGCGTCTGTATAGTGGGTTCATAAAGACCGTGGTGATCGAACCATATGTTGTGCTCGCCAAGAGATTCACCGTGATCGGATGTTATAATAATTATAGTCTTTTCAAGTAATTCTTTCTCTTCCATAAAATCTATGAAGTGGTTGAGTTGTGAATCAACATATCTACTTGCTATTAAGTAATCTTTGATGATACTACTAATTAGGGTTGACGAGTCATATTGGTTTATTAAACGATCTATCCAGGGGCCAGGAATTACTTGTTTTAAATCACCTAAAGTAATCTTATTTTTCTCTTCACCGTCTACTAGTTTCTCAACTGTTTTTTCTAATTCCCTATCGTCTCCTAAGGCTTCAGAAGCATTGTAGGGTATGTGTGTATCCCATAAATGTATGAATAAAAAGAACCTATTATTGTCCTTATATAATTTACTTATTATAGACTCAGCTTTAGAGAAAGCAGTACCCGCAGTATAGGGTAGCCCAAAGTACTTTTTACGTTCCGAGCCTAAGAATACCGAGACATACATTCTTGTAATGAAATTTCTAATTGATATAGGCATGTGTGAGACAAGCTTGAATACATTCTTTAAGAAGCGTTTTAGAAAAGTGTCGCCAGGATTAATATACCTATCAAATCCACGTTTATGCCATCTACCTAGAAAATCTAGTGCAATAGTCTTATATCCATTCCTCTTCAAGATCTCTGTTAAGAAATCAATGTATTGAAGAGTGGAGAGATCGCTAGGCTCTACGCGTTCACCATGATGAATCAATCCATGCGTAGAAGGATAATAGCCAGTAAACATTGATGTAAGACTAGGATCAGTAGCGTTCACTACAGAATAAGCATTACGGAAATCAAGGCACCTCCTAGAAAAACTACTCAGGAAAGGCATTATCGATTGAGTAACAACATCACGTCTAAGAGCATCAATTAATACAAATACCACATTATATCGTTTAGTACCCTTAGAACCCAGCTTCCACCACCAGCTCCCAATTTATGCAAAGATATTACCGATAACTCTACAATAAGGACTAAATTAACCTAATCCCAAATTAACTATTCTTCGAAAACAATAATAGTATCAAAATAAT
>CAZWTS010000191.1:0-4309 GCA_964637085.1 uncultured Desulfurococcales archaeon
AATGGCTTAAGAAAAACAATCGTTTCGAACAGTACATAGAGAAAGCACGTAAGATAATAGGATACTAAGTTTTACTCTCTTCTAATTTTTCCTTTAGCCTCCTGTATTCTTCTATTATCTTCACACCACTACTTGTACCTATGCGTGAAGCCCCTGCAAGTATCATTGCTATAGCATCATAAGCGTGTCTAATGCCTCCAGCAGCCTTAACACCTATTCTATCACCAACAATACTCTTTAACAATGCTACATCATGTATTGTCGCCTTACCACCAAGGAACCCAGTGCAGGTTTTAACGTAATCTGCATCGGCCTTTAACACTAGTTCCGTAGCTCTTATTTTTTCCTCATCGCTAAGTAATCCAGTTTCTATTATAACTTTTACTAAAGCGTTATAAGAATGTCCTATGTCAACTACTCTTTTTATATCGTTTAAAACTAAGTCATAGTTGCCAGATTTAAAGGCTTGAATATTCATAACCATGTCTACTTCTTTAGCACCCCTGTTTAAGACTATTTCTGCTTCCTTCACCTTTACATCAGTGGGTTGATAACCCATGGGAAAACCTATTACACTACAGATCCTTATATCATTGTACTTAGATAAAACATAGAGTGCGTGATAAGACGATAGAACAAGACATGCAAATCTATATCTTCTATAATCTTCGACCCCCTGCTCTATTTCTCTAATACTAGCTGCTGGATTAAGTATTGTGTGATCAATATATTTTGCGAAATTATATATACTAGTCTTTTTTATGAAATCATATATAAAATTCATATTTCCACCACTTCTACATCCATTTTATCTAAGTCTATAATAGCTATAGTTGATTTCCCCGATATATAACCATGTACCTCGCCCGGATTAACTATTAATGTTCCATTAATTTTTCTTAAATCAACTTTGTGAGTATGGCCATATAGTATTATGTCAAAGGAATTAGATCTAGCAAATGATTCAACTAGACTTACGGTATACTTTGGGTCACGCCAGCCGTGGAAAGCTAGAATCCTCTTACCCACTAGTTCTATTATAAGAGGAGGTTCCGATATAAGAAAGCCGTTTTCCCTAGCAATAGATGCTAGTAACAGTTTATCACCATCATTATTTCCGAATATTACTGCGAGATCAGCCTCTAAACCACTAAATAGTTTTAATGTGAAAGGAGAGACTATATCGCCTAAGTGGAAGACAAAATCAACACCACGGTAATTAAAGAAATCTATAGCTCTTCTCACTCCAACTACATTATCATGACTATCGCTTAATACTCCCACAAGCACTTTTCATCGACCATAGAAAATCATGTGTTCTAGAAAAACCATAATAACGTTATAGAGGCCGTTACTCTTTCCTTTCCCATTCCTCGACTTCTCCTTCCCCTTTCAATGCTCTACCACTAGTCTCATAGGCCAATATTATTTCCACAAGTCCATATTCGGATACATTTATTGCTAATGGCTCTAATCCGTATTTACCTACAATTTCTTTTACTCTATCAATAATATCCAAAGGTACACCATTTTCGCCGTAAGCTGGCTCTAGTTCTATCGATAACCATATGTCTGTTGTAGCTATATCTTCGTCACCAGTAGTGTAAGCTCTAAGAGCTACAGAGGGGTCAAAAACCGATATTTCCTCATCACTATTGAGTAGCAACTGCAACTCTTCCATAAGAGTAATAGTTTCCTTTAGTTTACGAGTAAGTAATTTAGCCATGTTAACCACTCGTGAATAAGTGTTCTAGTTATAACTTAAAAATCTAAAGTGGACGAATAGCTTATAACAACTCCTTACCAGTTGTATGTATGGAATGATGATACGACGGTCTCCTGAAGAAGAGATGTTGATAATTCTCCTTGCTGACCATAATTTAAGAAAAATCTCTAAGTGTTTCATTATCAATTAATTTTAATATCTTTAGGAGCCATATAACACCACTATACCTAGATATTAGTTCCCGTGCCTCGATAACTCTATTGTTACTCAATAATTCCTTTACTAGTAACATATCATTCTTTATCCTAGCATATATTTCAAGTGCCCTATCATAACCTTTACTAGTTAAATCATATATGGTCTTCTTTATTATTATACCAGTTTCTCTAGGTAGAACGAGGCCTTCATCAACTAGTTCTTCTAAAATTTCATATACTTCTCTTTGCGTTAAACCACTTACTAGTGCTATATCCCTTGGATCATTTATTTTAGATAACAATAAAACTAGGAATGCCTCACTTAACGATAGCTTCCTGTTCATAGTCAACCCTTATTAACCAATTCCTTCTGGATTCTCTTCCTTAGCTAACTCCTTCTTAATTCTTTTAAGTTCCTCTTCTAATTCTTTTTCTAACTCTTCCAATGGCTTAGGTGGTGGCGTTGTTGCTAATGTGTAACCTATCCATGCAATTATACCAAATACCACTATTACCGCTACCATTCCCGTTAATTTAAGCAACAATATATCGTATTTCGTAAAGAACAATATAAACGCGTAAGCTATCACCACTATAATCGATATTGATAGCAGTAAGGCCCCAATAACTTTGTCTTTTGCTACCATAATGTTTAGCCTCCTACAACAACCCATAATAATCAAATAGTATTTAAATATTCGGGAGAAAGCAATAATAGTTTCAATTGATCACAAGAATCCCTACCCTTATAAAACCAGTATTACAGAATAAGAAATATTCTCAGGGAGGAATAGAGTGAACATACTTGATTCCGTATTATTTGTAGGGTTCCTAACAATAACATCAGCATATGTGGTATACTTTAGTATAATGCTGGGTCTACACGTAATAATATTAGCTGAGATCCTAGCGATAGCTATAATGGTGGGAATAATAATTCGTCAACGTGCTGGAATTATACTTAGTTCAATAGTATATATTGCCACGTTAGTATCCTTAGTTATCGGTAGTAGTTCTATATCCGGAGTACTTGCAATACATATCTATGCTGGCATATTGCTGGCTGTAAACATCATACTAGCATTACTAAGTATAGGTTTTATTAGACGCTGAGACCCATAATTTATTACTTTGCTGCATTAATTTTCTCCTAGCTAGTAGGTGGTGCATTATAGTAGTCCTAAGACTATACCTAGACAAAAAGAGGGTTATTGTCATATTAATATTAGTACTATTAACTCTGGCCCCCCTTACGGTACTTTCAGTATCTTTACCTCAAGTGAATATTGTTTCAGACCTTTATCGGGGTTTACCTAGAAGTATTCTATCAAGTACTTATCCAAAGGATACAGTTAGCGTAAAAGGTATTTATGGTGAAGTAGATGTCGTTTGGGATGACTGGGGGGTACCACATATATATGCCAATAATAAACACGATCTCTTCTTCGCTTTAGGATACGCTATGGCTACCGATAGATTATGGCAAATGGATCTTCTACGTCGGCTTGCTGAGGGGAACTTGAGTGTAGTCGTAGGGGAAACTGCCCTCAGCAATGATATCATGATGAGAAAACTAGGGGTACTCAGGCGTGCTAAATCTATTTATAACTACTTGAAGGAGTGTGGAGAATGCAAGGTGGTTGTCGATCTACTAGACTCTTTTACACTGGGAGTTAATAGTAGGATAAAATATATAGTTGAAAACAACCTCCTACCTCCTGAGTACTATTTGCTCGGAATAAAACCTGAGAAATGGCGTCCATGGGATAGTATTGCCATAGGAATGTTAATGGCATATACATTATCGTTCAATAGAAACGATATATATTTGGAGAGGTTTTTAGAAGCCAACGGTTTGAGCTCACTAATAGAACTAGATTTCCTTAATCGCAGCCTAAATACACCTATAGTAGGTGCTTCATTACATAATAGTAGTCTTACTAAGCCCAATATAGAATCCCTTCAACACGTAACAAACGTTTTGGACACTAACCATTTTAGAATAAAAATAAATGATAGTATAATTGCAGGATCGGAAAAGATATTAGCAGAATATCTTGGTCTTAAAGGTTTTTCTAACAACTGGGTTATCAATAGTTCTATCTCTACAACGGGAGCGCCAATTCTAGCAAATGATCCACATTTAACCTTAACTGTACCACCAATATGGTATTTAGCACAACTTGCATTGAGAGACGACTCATATAATATTTTTGGAGCCTTCATCCCCGGAATCCCCTTCATGATTATTGGTAGGAATCACTATGTTTCATGGGGTTTTACTAATTCCGATGTAGATGTAGTAGACTATTACTACTATATATGGAGAAATGATAAATACTACTACAATGGCAAATGGCTTGATCCAATTATTAGGAATGAGACT
>CAZWTS010000192.1:0-4662 GCA_964637085.1 uncultured Desulfurococcales archaeon
TTTATACCAGTAGATTCTAATGGTAACGAATATCATAGTGAACCTATCTATATTCTACCAGCCGAGCTCGAGGCCTTAAGACTAGTCTACTTAGAAGAACTCACTCAGGAAGAAGCAGCAAAACGTATGGGTATTTCAAGAGGAACTTTATGGAGAGCTTTAAGTAGTGGTAGAAAGAAACTCGTCCAGGCATTAATAGAGCGGAGACCTATAGTTATAATAGCTCCTAAAGAACACTCAAGTAAGTAGAAGAGAGGTAATAAAAATGCTAAATCCTTTTAAATTAATTGATTGCATTGATGTTCTTAAACTAGTGGGCAACACACCAATAGTTAAATTAAAGAGGATCATTAATGGAAAAACAGCTAACATATGGGTTAAATTGGAATATTATAATCCTACGGGAAGCCATAAAGATAGGATAGCACTATTTATGTTATGCAGAGCACTTGAAAAGGGATTAATAAAACGTGGCGATACTGTTGTTGAAGCAAGCAGTGGTAATACTGGTATAAGTGTCGCATATATAGCTTCACTACTTGGCCTCAGAGCCGTAATAGTCGTACCTGAAAATATAAGCCCCGATAAAAAGAGGTTGATTAAGCTCATGGGTGGGGAGATAATAGAAGTAGAGGAGAACCTAGATCCAAAGACTTATCGTTTAATGGCAAAGAAAATAGCAGAGGAAATGGGAGGATACTATGTAGGACAGTATGATAACCCAGCAAACCCAGAAGCACATTATCTAACTACGGGCCCGGAAATATGGAATCAGCTTAATGGTAAAGTGGATGCATTCGTCATGGGTATAGGTACTGGGGGAACACTAACAGGGGTAGGAAGATTTCTGAAGCAAAAAAGAAGGAATATAAAAATATTTGCAGTAGAACCGGAGGGAAGCATTATATCAAAAATAGTAAGGGGAGAAAAATCAAGTTATAAACCCCATATAATTGAGGGTCTCACGGGATACGATATACCAGCAAATCTAGATACCAGTATAATTGATGAATACATAACTGTGCCACAAATAGAAGCAGTTAAGACTTGCTATAAGCTATTGCGATATGAAGGCATATTTGCAGGACCCAGTACTGGTGCAAACATATATGCATCGTTGCTTATAGCTAAAGAAATGGATTCAAATTCTAATATTGTGACCATAGCCGCTGATACAGGATACAAATACTTATCAACAATATATAATGAAACATGGCTTAAGGAGAAGCTCGGACTAAATATTAAATCCTTGTTTTCTCAAACACTCTAGTAGCTTATCTCCTACACTCTCATACACACCATTCCTAGACAATACTAGCTTCCATGTATCCTCCATATAACCTCTAAGCTGAGTTAGAGTTTCATCAACTTTCTCTTCTATATTACTGTATTTATTGAAGTCTACTAAGACTCTTATTGAAACCCTAGGTCTTAGACCAGGATTTTCCTCTGGCACCCCTATTGTTAATCCTATTACTGGTAATGAACCAGGCGGTAAGTCTAAGAGCTCCGCTATTTCACATAGCGCAGAATATACTGCTATATAACATATACCATATCCAAGATTTTCTGCCGCTATTGCTGCAAATGACGAGACTATACCAGCATCAATAAATCCCGCTAAGAGGAAACCAATATTGGGCTTGGCTGGGACAGCTCCTACCTTTTCTAATACTCTCATTAATCTAGCATAATCTATAACAAAAACAAGCAACACGGGTGCTTCACTTACATGCTTCTGGTCGCCTACAAGCTCAGCTATTTTATTCTTCAGCGCCTTATCCTTTACAACTATAATATCTATCCAGCCCAGACCCCAACCCGTTGGCGCTCTTCTACTAGCTTCTAGTATAGTCTTTAAGTCCTCTTCATTAACTTCTTCTCTTTTATATTTCCTTATACTTCTATGATTTAAGAGTGTAGTTATACAGTCTCTGTTCATAAACACACCTATGCTTTAATGTACTACTTTCAGTGTATTTAACTATATTCCTTGTAGGATAGCATTTATTCCTCTTATAAGCTCATCTATTATTTTTCGAGTTTTCAAAAACCTATATTTGTATTCACTTAGCATATTTCTTCCCTTAGAATCTATTGTTACTATCAAGGGACCAAAATCCTTGACTTCCAACACCCATAGGGCCTCAGGCACACCTAACTCAATCCAATACACATTTATAACTCGTTTAACTGCTCTTGCCCCAAGAGCCCCACAGCCTCCAGGAAACATTGTTACAACTACACCATATTTTCGGCAAGCTTTAGCGGTTCTCTCACCCATGAAACCTTTTCCTACTATCATTTTTACACCAGTCTTCGCTATGAAAACGTCCTCATATGGTTCCATCCTCATACTAGTCGTAGGACCTATGGATGTTATTTTGTATTCTTTATCTTCTCTTCTAACAATAGGACCAGCATGAAATAGAACTAATCCTTGCATATC
The DNA here is from genome assembly GCA_964637085.1 of uncultured Desulfurococcales archaeon. GTDB lineage: Archaea > Thermoproteota > Thermoprotei_A > Sulfolobales > WANQ01 > JALWGO01. The sequence goes on from CAZWTS010000192.1 coordinate 2,450, forward strand.
TATAGGGGGCCTTCTATTCTCTACCACTACCCTCTTATGTACTTGATCACGTGCCGTAACCATAGTACCAGTAATATAGACTACATCACCTATACGTAGATTTTCTATTTCAGAAGTAAGTGGAGTAGTAAATCTGTACGTTTTCATAATCTCACCAATAATCTAGCACCTTGTGATTTCCCTCACGGTCAATTACTAATACTCCTCTCCGCAGTGCCCAGCAACTTGTAGATACTCCTACAGCAAAGGATGCAGGATGAATATAACCATATTCTATATGTACGTCCATTATACCGTTTTTTCCACCAATACCTTGAGGCCCTATTTCTAGCTCATTTAATTTATTTAGTAAGAGCTCCTCTATCAACGCTATTTTTCTATTATAATGTCGCTGTCCTATTTTCCTAAATAAGGCCTTCTTTGATAGAAGAGCCGCAACCTCCATTGTGGCGCCTATTCCTATCCCAACAACAAGTGGGGGACATGCATTTATACCACGGTCAATTATTATTTCAACAACACTGCTTACGAGGTTCTCCCACCCTTTAGTAACACTAAAAACTTGTGCTCTTCCAGGAAAACTGCTCCCCCCACCCGCAACATATAATCCTATCTCTAGTGTATCTGTATTTCTTATCTCATCCCAATGGATCCATGGCATATATTTTCCAGTATTATCACCACTATTTCTATTAGATATAGGATCAATCGCATTAGGACGCAACGGTATTGATTTAGTAGCAATCCTAACAGCCTCTATTATGTATTTATCTAACATGTCAAGAAATGGTGACTTAATACCAGCTTTTATAAAGAACATTAGGGAACCTGTGTCCTGACATAAGGGTATGCTCTTTCTCTCGGCTTCATTAATATTTAGAATAATTGTTTCATACATTTTCTTTGGAAGAACACCATCTTCATGGTTGTATAGATTTGTTAACGCTGCTTTTACATCTGAGGGCAAACGTGTTTCAACTCTTCTAATAAATTCTACAAGTACTTGAACTATTCTCAAAATACACCACTCTAACGCTTACCTTCCTCATTATCGTTATTATATAGTTTCCCAATAAAAATTAAAACGGGAAATAACTGTCATGGGAGAAGAAATCATTGTTGTTAGAAGTAATGCTAAGGAATTCATAGATATCGCAAGAGAAATTATTGGAAGTGAAATGGGATGGCTTCACTCCTATTATGCATTAGAATCAGTGAGGAGCGGTCTGTCTAAAATTGCTGTGGCATTTATGAACGGTAAACCTCTAGGTGTGGGAATATACTACATAATTAATGGTTTATTTGCTCGCGTATGTGTTCATTACTATATTGTAGTGCTTAAAAAATATCGCGGTAAAGGTATAGGTAAGATAATCACTTTGTCAATAGAGGAATTAAATGACGATGTAAAAGGATTCATATCTACTACTAAGAACACTAACTATGATTCTAGAAGACTATTCCGCTCTCTCGGATACAACGAGTATACATGGAAAGATATCGAAAATAAGCTGGGCTACAATATTACAAGAATCCTCATGAAAGCCACATGTGGTTTTGAGGACGATATGATAATGGTGAAATCTCTAAACAATAAACCGTTAGATCTATTATTAAATTTAGCGAAAGAGAGAAAAGTTATAGAGTACATATGGAGAAATATCTGCTGGTATCCATGGATTCGTCTCAGAAATAAATCCTACTAAAAGTACTCAACATACTATTCTATAAACACAGTAGGTTTACAGCAATCAATTAAAGTAAAAGACAATATTTATTTTTGATACCATAGGCAGTATAATTATAGGGTGTAACTCGTGGAGACAGAGAAATTTTTAAGAAAAACTCCTTTTATCATAATAGTTGCTGTACTCCTTATAAGCATAGTAGCATCAGTTGCAGCATATAATAGTGGAGGCATAGGATTATTCTTTCAAACAACCGTTAAGGAACCGATAATTTTGGTAGAGAAAAAAGGCTTACCAGAAAGTATGTGGCCAGGTAGCACTGCAACAGTAGAATTTAAACTAAGCAACATACACCTTAAACCCTACTTAGTAAATTGTACAATAAGCTTACCCTCACCAAATGACGGATTACATGATGGTAGAGGATTCGATGTAATATCATTCATGGTAAACGATGAAAATAGGACGACAGATCTCCTAGACGACGGAGTGGCCCATTTCGTTATCGATGGTGGTAGTACTGTA
>CAZWTS010000193.1:0-2876 GCA_964637085.1 uncultured Desulfurococcales archaeon
CTACTCGAATAATACAATACTATATAGATGTGATTAGAGGATGGCTCTGAGCCCCTTCCTGATTAGGATTTCTTACGCTACATTATTATACGAGTAGAATAATATTGAGAAACCGGGGGATCTGTTTTTGAAGAGAAACGGTATCCTACACCCCGAGTTAGCTAAAGCTATTGCTAGTCTAGGACACGGCGACCTAATACTAGTAACTGATGCTGGTTTCCCGATACCAGATAATGTTAAGAGAATAGATGTTGCAGTAGCACCTAATATACCGAGGTTCCTAGATGTACTAAGCGTTATATTAATGGAAGTTGTCGTAGAAGAAGTCTACGTTGCAAGTGAAACCCTTGAAAAGAACCCGGATATACATGAGGGTATTATGAGGCTCCTCTACCGCTACCAGCTTAATGCCCGAATGAAAGAGGTATCACATGAACAATTAAAAGAGATAGCTAAGAAAGCAAAGTTTATTGTCCGCACTGGAGAGTTTACGCCATACTCTAATATAGCACTACTATGCGGTACACCATTCTAAACTCTACCTACAATATTTTCTTTCACTTTATATGGAATACGTTTTCTCGGAGGGCTATGTTTTAACGGGTAGTTTATATTATTACTATTTGGTATTGAATACTTATAGGAGACTAATCACGAGGTTATAGGCTTATGGGCGAGAAAGAATCGTCTAGTAATGTACGTATTATTGACGGCTTCCTCGTACCCTATGATGTAGAGGAATTGTTTAGTGAAATGCATGGCAGTATCGACCCAGATACTGGGCACATAGTGTGCCACAAGTATACTCCTAGGATAAACGTTATCGTTGACGGTGATGGTGATGCTATTCCGTACTTATCGTATTCGGGTTGCCTTGGAATAGTATTAGGTGATAGAATAGTAGGTAAGTTATTGTCTATTATAGATGCACGACACGTTGAGTGCCTAGAACTTAAGCAGAGGGAAGGCCTCGTTTTAAGAGATGATAGTGGAGAGTATAGTGTACCCGTGGAAGACCTTGTTATGGCTATGCGCAATCTAAGAATACTAGGCTATAAGAACATTAAGATCTATCTTGGAAGAATTAGTGGTGAACCAGTACCAGTACTTATAGGAGTAGACCGTGAGGGTAAGAGGGGGATGATAGCCTTATTCATAGACCCATCATGTATTAGTAAGAGATCCGAAGAGAAAACGGGGACAACAACAGTTATGTAGAAAGCATATGAGAGGATGTATGGGCATGGCTGCGTGGAGGAGTATTATAGAGGAGGTTAGAAGGGAGAAAATCCGAGGAGCTTCCTGGTGTGCTCGTAGGATAGCTGAAGCATTTATTGCCCTCGCAGAAGACCCCTATTACTCTCCTCAATTATTTGATGAAGCTGTAGACCTAGCATTACAAGCTAATCCGAGCATGACTAGTATTTATAATGTTGTCTACTTGGCTAAGCAGGCTAGGAGTAGGGATATACTATTAGAATATATGCATAGGTTTCTAGACTATCTTGGATGGGCTCGTAACCGCATCTTAGAGTCTAGTAGGGATAGCATAGCTGGAGTAGTAATGACTATTAGTTATAGTAGTACCGTTAGAGACCTCATAATAGCAGCAAAAAACAATATATCAAAAGCATACGTCTTAGAGTCTAGTCCCGGTAGAGAAGGAATAGTATTAGCGAGAGAGCTCAAAAAGCAGGGAATAAGTGTTGAAGTCCTACCAGACCCAAGCTTCAACTATTACTTGGAGAAAATAGACCTTGTACTAGTTGGCGCCGATAGCGTAGGCAAGAACGCTTGTATAGTTAACAAGATCGGCACCATGCCTTTAGCATATTTTGCCCATTACTATGGATTAGAAGTATACGCTGTTTTCGAGGCATATAAGATACACCCGGAGAAAACATGTTATGAAATACCATTGCATGAAAGAGAATACGAGGTAGACGGCTTTAAAACAAAAACACCATTATTTGATAGGACTCCGGGCAAATATCTTACCGCAATGATAACCGAGCACGGATTACTTAAACCTAGTAGAATAGAAGTTAGGAGAGCTTATCAGCAGTTCATAGACCATATAATAAAGTGATATATGTTGTAGGAGATAATATGTTCTTGGATGAGGGTGTTCCGGCGGAGCTGACCCTGAGGAGGGGATGCTGACCTCTTCGCTGCCCGATTACCCCATGTTATAATGTGGTGTTTTGTGGTCTTGAGGATTAAGTTGGATAGTTTTGATGCTGAAACATTATTGGCACGTGTTTTCTGCTTTATTGAGCGTAGCCGTGAGTCTTTTCGTAGTGTTATGGATTATCTTGCTAAGCGTTATAGTGTTGTTGCACGAGCGTTGCCAATGCTTAATGCTTTAGGGCTGAGCGTTCTTAGGAACTACTTGTTACTAGACTACATAGTTAATAGAGCATGCGGGTTACATGTGGAAAAATATAATTGTCTTCGTAGATGGCTTATCAGGATACTTGTTTACGAGTATGTTTTCCGAGGCATAGGTTTTGATAGGATTGAGAGATTTCTAGGTAAAGCCAAGATAACTAGAAGATGTTTAGAAAACGCTAGATCTCTTAACTATATGAAGGAGTTGTCTAGGCTCAAACTCGTTGATAGACTTAGTATACAGTATTCTATTCCACGATGGATCGTCGACTATATTTGGAGAAATAAGCTTGTTGGAAGCGAGAAGGAACTAGAAGAACTCATCCGAGCATTACACGGTCCTCAGCCTACATGGATTCGTGTAAACTTATTGAAAACTAGTAAGGAGGAACTCATAAACGAGTTTGAGGATAAAGGCATAGTTGTTGAAGAAGATCCCTTCCTACCTGATATGTTGCTAGACGTAAAGGGAAGAGAGAAGCTAA
>CAZWTS010000194.1:0-4341 GCA_964637085.1 uncultured Desulfurococcales archaeon
TAAAAGTAAGCGTAAACCAGTAAAGGAATACATAAGATTGCAAGAGAGGTTTAAGAATCTACGAGATGAGGATTTAATAGAGCTAGAGAAACGTATAGATGAGACTTGGAATTGGTATATTATGTTAGAAGAATGGACAAATAGAAAAGTATGAATAGAGAAGCCGTGGATGATACCATCATATATAAATTCAAATTCTTCTTTTTATTAATATTATTTACTTCTTAGTTTAATACAAGGGTAGTATTACATTTAGCAGTATTACTATAACTGTTATTGCAACAGCAGTAAATATCACGAACTCTGGCTTTAATTTTACTCCTTCCTCAACTTCCTCATAGAATCTTACTAATCCAGCAGCCGTGAAGGGTCCTGGCCCCGTTTTCCTTCTTCTACGTGAAGACATTACTGTATCCCCACAATGTCTTACTGTAGGGGTCTTATTAAGGCTTATCTTAACATATAATTCATGGTTACCAAGAATATGGTGTCGAGGTAAAAGGACATGCATATTAGTGAGGCTCAAGAATTAATAAGAAAAGCATATTATAAAAGAGATAGTAAGAGAGGATTATTTGCTACTTTTACATGGCTTGTTGAAGAAGTAGGAGAGTTAGCTGATGCTCTACTATCTAACAGTAGACGAAGTATTGAGGAAGAGTTAGCTGATGTTCTCGCATGGTTATTGTCTGTTGCTAACCTTGTCAATATAAACTTAGAAGAAGTTTTTAAGAAGAAGTATACTAGTCCTCCACCCTAGTTCTTTTCAATGCTTTGATTATTTCTAGGCTTTTTTCTACATCTTCTTCTAATATTGTACCCGTCACAATAGCATTTGCTCCAGCTTTTACTAACTCCAAGGCTTTTTCAGGTGTGCGTATACCGCCTCCCACGATAATGAATACCTCGTCTCCTAAAATTCTCCTTGTTGTTTCAATAAGTATTGGTGGTACAGGTTTTGGGCTTCCTGAACCAGCTTCGAAGTATATGAACTTCATCCCTAACATGGCGGCGGCTAATGCATATGCTACTCCTATTTCTGGTTTCTCGAAGGGTATTGGCCGTGCTTTACCAACGTATCCTGCGGCTCCTCCGTATCCTACTATTATGTATGCTGTTGGTATAGGTTCTAGACCGTATTCTAATATTATCGGAGCTCCCAGCATTTGAGCACCTATTATAAAATACGGGTCGTCTGAATTTAATAGGCTCATAAATAATATTGCGTCGGCATACTTTGATATACCATTAATGTTTCCGGGAAATAATATTATCGGTATACTTACGTTTCTCTTTAACTCCTTTATGAGTTTATCTAATTTGGTCTCGGTTACACCAGTACTTCCACCAACGAGTATAGCATCTGTTCCAGCGTTTTCAAGTAATTTTGCGGTATTGTAGATATCTCTCCACGAGGTTTTATCTGGGTCTATTAGTGCGAAATGTAAGGGTTCCTTTTGTGCCTTACTCCAAAGTTTCTTCTGAACCTTCTTCTTGAGCCTCACTTTTCTCTTCCTCTTCAAGGAAGGTGTACTCTAGTGTTCCCTCATAGAACAAGTCTAGGAACTTAGCGTATACATCTACTTCGTGATGAGCTGCGGGTACTTCGAGTTCGGCGTAGAGTTTACAAGTACCACATCTTATTATAGCTTTCTTTGTGTTCTTATCGAAGTCTATGGTGAGTGTTTTCATACCGCAATTGGGACATTGAAATACTTTTGGAAGAGTCCTAGGTGCTCTTCTCACTATTGGTTTTCTTCTCTTTCTACGTTTGCCCATGGATGTGCAACCTCTTAGTGGATTCTATTTTTAACTATTTCCTTTGTCTGGAGCACTAGCTATAAGTATTCTTCTGAGAGTGGGCGAGTAATTATGCCATAGAATCTCTAGTAATATGTCATCGATTACCGCCTCTTCTTCAATTTTTACCTCTAAATATTTCTTTTCTATTTCAGCTATTTTCTGAGCTATTAAATGATAGCATGGTCTCCTATTTTTCTCTGATACTACATGTATTATGAAGTCTTTACATGTGCACGAGTATTCTGGAATTATTATATAATCTCGATTCCTTCCTTTAAAAATCCAAAAATATTCTCTTCGGCCTCGTGTGATTATGTGTATAATTCTTCTGGAGCGTACGGCTTCTTTTGATTTTAAAGGAATATTGTTTGAAGATATAATATTTTTTAATAAAATTGGTATATCTTTGGCTTCCAAATACTGCACCGATAATTTAGTGCTTATGAAATAGTTGTTCTTAATGCTTCTTTTAATATTTCGAGTCCTATTTTTGCTTGTTCTTCAGTGATGTTTAATGGTGGTATTAGACGTATAGTACTCTTACCGCATGGTAGGAGCACTAATCCTCTCTTTAATGCTTCTCTTAATACATTGTTACGTGTTTTTGTGTCGTGCTCTTTTGTCTTCCTGTCCTTAACAAATTCTATTCCCCAAGCAAGCCCTAATCCCCGAACGTCTCCTATAGGATTATATTTTTCTTTGAGTTCTTCGAGCGTTTCTTTGAATATTTTTTCGAGTTTAACCACATTAGGTAATGTTTTTTCTACTTCCTTTATTGTTGCTAGAGCTGCAGCGCATGCAACAGTATGGCCGCCAAAGGTATTGCTGTGTGCTCCTGGTTCAAAGTCTAGTTCCCTCCTAAATATAGTTGCACCAATTGGTAATGCACCATTGGCTAATGCTTTTGCGAGTGTTATTATATCGGGAGCAGTATTGAAGTGCTCTATTGCGAACATTTTCCCTGTTCTTCCCATACCCATTTGTACTTCATCGTCTATTAGTAAGATGTCATATTTTTCAAGAGTTTTCTTAAGTGTTGGGAAGAAGTTTTTCGGTGGTACAACATAGCCGCCTTCGCCTTGTATGGGTTCAGCTATGACTGCCGCAACTTCGTCGGGGGGAATATAGTGTTGGAGTACCCAGTATTCTAAATATTCAATTACTCTATTAACTAATTCGTCGGGGTGTTCGTATCCATCTATATGCCAGGGGTTTCTATACGGGTTTGGATATGGTATGTGTACTACGCCTGGCATTGTTGGGAAGTAATTTCTCTTATGAACTATTTTACTAGCAGTTAAGCTGAGGGATCCCATGGTTCTTCCATGGAAGGCTGCTATGAATGCGATGAAGATTTTCCTCTTTGTGGAATATCGTGATATTTTTAATGCTGCCTCAACGCTCTCGGTTCCACTATTTGCAAAGAATACTTTTTTCGGAAAATCTCCAGGTGCTATTGATGCGAGTTTTTCTGCAAGTAAGACTTGTGGTTCATTATAAAAGTCTGTACCAGCTGCGTGCCATATTTTCGCCATCTGCTCCAATACGGCTTTTTCTATTATTTTGTTTCGGTGTCCTAAATTTGTTACTGAAACACCAGTACTGAAATCTAAGTAAACGTTACCGTCAACATCAATAATCCAGGGTCCTTCTCCACGTTCAATAACTAGCGGGAGAATTTCAGGGTCATGTGTAGTTGTTGCAACAAATCTCTTGTGTTGCTCTATTATCTTTTTCGCCTTTGGACCTGGAGGGGGTATCTTTACTTCTGGTCTATTAAAACTCATAGCTCATACACGCTCAAGATTTTCCTAAAACAAAGCCATCTAAATATTGTAGCTGTACACTATTTTTTATTTTGTTTCCTTAGAATGTTTCTAGTCTTATACTTACTCGTTAGGAATTCTTTATTAGTTTAGTATAAGTACTATATGCAGTTAAAATCTAGCTCTATTTAGTGGTGGGCCCGCGGGGACTTGAACCCCGGACCACGGGGATTTTCGCCCTGTAAGGGTCCCGAGTCGGGTGCGAAGGCTATTAGCCCCGCATACCCCGCATCCTACCAAGCTAGACGACGGGCCCGTAGAGTTTTGGTTGAGAGACTGGCTTAAATGCTTTCTATGCCGTATCTTATAGTGGGTTTAGGAGGTATATCATGGTATCCAGATATGTTAGGGAACTTATAGCCCGCAGGATTGCTGGAGACATTGTTTGGAGCAAAGATATAGGCAAGTCTCTAAAGAAATGGCGTGAACTCTTCAATATACTACAGATAGATTTAGCGAAGGCAATGAGTGTTTCACCTAGCGTTATAAGTGATTATGAAAAAGGTCGGCGTGTTCCGGGCGCTAAATTCATAAGACGTTTCGTTGACGCGTTATTAAAAATCGATGAAGAACGTGGATGGGTTATTGTTAGAAATTTAGCGAGAGCAATGAATATAGCTAATCCAGCTATAGTTGATATGCGTGAGTTTGACAGGCCAATAAATATTGATGCATTAATAAAATCGGTAAAGGGAATATTGTTGTCGACAAA
>CAZWTS010000195.1:0-20039 GCA_964637085.1 uncultured Desulfurococcales archaeon
GCACCCATAAATAAACCCAGTCAACGAGCACTCAGGAAACTAGCAGAAGAATACCCCTGCGTACACTTTAGAAACAGTATAATAGAGATATGGCTTAAAGAAGCACTAGAAAAACTACCAGAAACGATCTACAAGATATCACTAGCCCTAAATGGAATAAAAGAAGCATATATAGCAACAATAAACACACCATATAAACCACTAATAATAGAAGGAGCATATAATAGAAGCCTCATAATAGGAGAGGAACGAGTAGTAAGTTTTAGTGGAGATGCAATTATGGTATTGGAGTGTTTGAATAGTATGGGGGAGTGTCTTCGAAGGATACTAGAGCTCCGCGATAAGCTCCAGTTTTTGAGGTTATCGAGGAATAAGGATAATGGTGTAGTTATGGTGGAGGTAAAGGTATTGGGTGAAATAATAGTAGATGATGTACTGGTTAGGTGTTTTAGGATAAGAGAGCCTATGAAAATACCTCCGAGATAATGTTTTACGGGTATGTTTATTTTTCTGGAGTTGAATATTCCTAGTGGTGTAGTGTGTGGAGTATGAGGTTAGTGTTGATAGGCAGGGTAGGATGACTATTCCAGCTCCGTTGAGGAAGCGGTTGAATTTGAATGGGGGTGGGAGAGTGATTGTTAGTTATGAGAATGGTGTTCTAGTTATACGAGTAGTTGATAGAGACTTGAAGAAGCGTGTAAAGAAGTGGGTTGATGAAACGCTTTCTGTGTCTCCTAAGCCTTTAGTGGAGGAGTATGAGAGTGAGGGGGTAGATGAGTGGGTGGACTATGAGTACGTTAGAAGGAAGCTTGGTGTCGGTTAACGGGGTAGTAGATGTAAGTATAATAGTGCCGGTATGCTTTGATAATCCTTTAAGAAATTATGCGGTAGAATTCCTTGCTAAGGTGTTGAGGCTAGAGGAGAAAGCATTAGTTCCGACAACAACTATACTGGGAGCCTACCATATAGTTACAAGGTATCTAAGGGTTCCGCGTAGACTTGTGAAAAAGATATTAACTGGACTAGTTGAGACGAGGTCGCCAGCACTTTATCCACAAGTAAGTGTAAGAGAAGTAGTAGAAGCCTTAGACATAGCGTCTAGTTATAGAGTAGAGTCATGGGATGCCTATCTAGTAGCATTAGCAAGGAAATACAATGCACGATATATTTACACACTAGATAGAAGACTCAAGACAATCCCGGAAATAGTAGTAAAGAACCCCTTCCCCGGAGAACTAACTAGACAATACCATGAATACGTTAGAGAACTCTTAGAAGAACTTAGGGGGAAATAGAACCCAGTAGCAACCCAGTAATATAATATCATATTTATCCTACAGTTATCCTACAATAGTTTTTTGTATTGTTGTTTGCTGATTGTTTCTTGTGGGTGTGTGGTTTTGGTTGATGTTGTGTTTTTGTTTGAAGTTCACCAGCCTTATCGGTTGAGGAAGGATATTCCATTGGCTGTTTTGAGGAGGGGTTTGGAGGGTGGTTTGAGTGTTAGGGATTTGTTTGACTTGTTTTTTGATGATGAGTTGAACCAGTTTGTTTTAGAGCGTGCTGCTAGGAGGTGTTATGTTCCTGCTACTCGTATTTTATTGGAGGGTGTTGAGCGTTATCGTGGGGTTGGTGGTGGTAGGGGTTTTCGTTTCTCGTTGAGTGTTAGTGGGGTTTTCTTGGAGCAGGCTGGGAGGTGGGTTCCGGGGGTTGTTGAGTTGTTTCGTGAGGCTGCTTCTACTGGGTTTGTTGAGTTTGTTGAGCAGACTTATTATCATAGTTTAGCTGTTTTCCTTAGTGACTGGGATGAGCTTATAGAAGAAGTTGAAATGCACCGTGGCTTGGTTAGGGATTTACTAGGCTATGAGCCTACTAGTATTGAGAATACTGAGTTCATATATAATAATGATGTTGCATGCCTATTTGAGCGGCTGGGTTACCGGGTTGTCTTGACTGAGGGTGTTGAACGCGTATTGGGGTGGAGGAGCCCCAACTACGTTTACCGCCCCTATGGTTGTAGTATAAGGGTTTTAACCCGCAACTATAGGTTGAGTGATGATGTAGGATACCGTTTCTCTGATAGGAACTGGGACCAGTACCCCTTAACTGCAGACAAGTATGCTGCATGGCTTGCTGCAACACCTGGAGACGTAGTCTTCATCGCAATGGATTACGAGACTTTTGGAGAACACCATCCACCAGAAACGGGTATCCACGAGTTCCTTAAATGGCTCCCCGGCGAGATACTAAGATACCCCCACCTCAACACCGAGACTCCGGGGAGAGCCGCCTATAAGTACCCGGTTAGAGACGTCTACGATGTACCCTCGTGGGCTACTATTAGCTGGGCTGATGAGAGAGACGTATCGGCTTGGCTTGGAAACGAGTATCAGAGACTAGCCTTCAACTTCTACTCTAGCCTAGAACCCTATGTTAAAGCTCTAGGAGACTCCGAAGTACTCGAGCTCTGGAGGAGGCTGGGGATAAGCGATCACTACTACTATATGGCTACTAAGCCCGGGAGTATTGGGGAAGTCCACGCCTATTTTTCACCCTACAAGAGCCTTGCATTATCGTTTAAAGTATTATTAGACGCATTAAACGTTCTCACAACTATTGTAGCCGAAAAAATATCCGAGAACCCAGAGAAAATCGCGGCTAAAATAAGGCTTCCATGGGATAAGGGATTCCACTTCTACCTCCACTATGGTAGACCCCTAGGAGTAGTAGCGAGGAGTATAGCCGAGCTACCAGGCTTAATGAGGAACCTACCAGCAGAATCCATTGCCTTCCACTTAAAGCGTGGAGACCTAGCCCAATGGATACGCTCAATGTTTTACTGGGAGGAACTAGCTAGGAGGCTAGAAGAACTAGCACAAATGAATTTAAGCGTAGAAGAGGCTAAGAGGAAGGCTATCGAAATAATAGAATCCCACGTTAAGGGGACTAGTTGAAACCACACAATTTTTATCAGCTAAAACCATCGCCAAGGAAACATAGACCATATATAAGGTGTAGTAGCCGTTTTGAAAACAACCTTCATATTCACAATACACTTCCACCAACCCATAGGACAAGCAGAATGGATTATGGAGAGAGTACACAAGAACTCCTACGAACTACTCTATAGGATCCTAAACAAGCATAAAGACCTACCCCTAACCCTCCACTTCAGCGGCCCCCTACTAGAAACATGGAAAACCTATTACCCAGAATACTTGGAGCGCCTACGAAAACTAGTAGAAGAAAGCAGCTTCGAGGTAATGGGGGGCAGTCTAGCCGAGAGCATACTAGCCCTACTCCCATGGGAGGATCGCGTAAAACAGCTAGTAGAGGGGCGGAGACAAGTAGAAGAAACCCTAGGAGTAAAGCCCCGTGGACTATGGCTCCCCGAACGCGTATGGGATCCCACACTACCCCCAGTTATAGCTAGAGCGGGATACGAGTACGTTCTAGTAGACGATACCGTTGGCTATAGGGCTGGGCTATGGGCTGGAGACGTACATAGAGCATGGAATACCGAGTACGATGGGAGTACGAGTAAGATATTATTCATCGACGCACAGATAAGATACCTCCTACCATGGAGGAGCTATGATGAAGTACTAGGATACCTATACCAGCACCGTAGCCCACGCGGAGAAAACTACGTGTTATGGGGGAGTGATGCAGAAAAATTCGGGGAATGGTGGGATCCAGGGAGCGCTGAAGCATGGCTAAACGGGTTCCTCAACCATATTAGAAGGGTAGAGTGGCTGGAGTTAAAGACTCCTACAAGATACCTCTTAGAACACGGTGTAGTAGGCCTCGTATACCTCCCACCCGGAAGCTATGATAAAATGATGGAGTGGAGTGGAGGCTATTTCCCAAGCTTCCTAAGAAAATACGTTGAATCAAACAATATGCATAAGAAAATGCTGTGGGTGAGGAGGAAACTAGTAGAAAACCATGCATCGGGGAAAGCTTGGCGAGAATACTTTTGGAGCCAGTGCAATGATGCCTTCTGGCACGGCTTATTTGGAGGAATATACATACCCCTACTTAGACAAGCCGTATACGAGCACCTCATAAGAGCTGAGCGAATACTAGAAGAAGAAGCCGGGGTAATGAGTGATGGAGAAATACTCGTGTGGCAACAAGACTTCGACTACGATGGATGGCCGGAAATACTATTAGAATCCAAGACGATGAACGCCTACATTAAGCCACGTGATGGTGGAACACTCTTCGAACTAGACTATAAGGAGCCCGGTAGAGAACACAACCTATTAAACACTATGACCCGCGTAATGGAGCCCTACCTAGAGGGAACAGGGTTTAAACCAGACTGGTATCGGAGAACTAGTTTCCGCGAACACATTTGGAGACCAGAGACAAGTCTATGGGACTGGGTAAACAATACACCCTTCGTAGACGTAAGTGATTTCGCACTAGCCCACTACTCCTACACTATAATGGATGATGGAAGCATAAGGCTAAGCTACTTGGGGAGAGATTGGAGTATAAGAGACAACCCTAAGCGAATACTCGTTGTAAAAACCTATCGCTTAAAACCAGTTGAGAAAACCCTTGAAGCAACTATTTCGTGGAGGAACATGGAGGAAGACGAGATTTCCCCCAAGCTAAGCGTAGAGTTAACTATTGCTCCACGACAACCAACTCAAAGCCCAGTAGGGCCTAGATACATAGTAGACGATGAATACGTTAAGAGCGTTGAAGAAGCCCACGAATCACCCTGGTCTAAGCGAGTAGTAATTGAGACACTAGGCTACCCTAAAATAATAGTTGAACAAGACAAGTACAGCCAGCTATGGGTTGCCCCCATAAATAGTTACTCGAGAACCGAGAAGGGCTTAAAGACTATGTTCCAAGCACTAGGAATAGTCTTCAACCACCAAGTAACCCTTAAACCAGGCCAAGTCTTCGAGACAACTATTAGAATAGGTGTGAGAAACCATTGAAGCAATCTATATGGATGCTCGCCTTCGAGTCTAAACCCATAGTGAAGATAGGGGGTCTTGGAGAAGTACCCTATAATCTAGCAGACCAGTTATCCCAGGAGGGCTATAAGGCCTATATAGTAATGCCCAGCCACGGTAGGGTGTTGGGTGAGAAGCCTCGAGCAAAAATACTATTAGATAGAGTAGAATACAGCGTCTACTCCATAAGGTATAAAAGAATAGAATACATTCTAGTAGATGGTGGAGCACTAAGCGACCGCGAAGTATATGGTCCAAGACTACTAGATAAAACCATAGAGTATGCTCGAATACTACCAGCTATAATCCAGCAGGCAACAGTATTAGGAGTAAGAGAACCCGATATAATACATGCCCACGACTGGCACACCGTTCTAGGACTATTAGCAGTAAAACTATATTATGGCGATAAGAGTCTAAGTAAAGCCTTCTTCTACCACATACACCTATTATCAAAACAAGTACTTAGCAGAGAAGTAGTTGAACGCGCTGGAATAAGACTAGACGCTAAACACTATATTAGAGAAAACCACAGCACCACTAAGATTACCGTTAGAGAAGCATTAGAGAAAGCCCACTGGCACGCTGATAGACTTGGGGGAATAGAAGCAGATAGACTAATCACCGTATCAGAGTCCTATCTGAGAGAAGATCCTCGAGGAGTACTAAATACTCTAGGCTGGGACCTCGAAGCAAAAAGTAGAATAGTATATAATGGAACAGACTGGCGCTACCCCAAAATACTAGACTTAACCCTACGCCAACACGGCAAGAAAATACGTGAACTCCTAGGAATCGAGGGGAAACCAGACCGGAACAGTCTAAGAAAATACCTATTACTGAAAGCTCTAGGAGAACTACCAAGCCATGAACCAGTAGTACCCGACTCGAGAATAGCAGAATACATTGCCGAGAAAGCTAAACCACCCCTACACAAAGACTTGAAAACCGATGCCTTCTACGAGGACGGAGTACTAGTATTAATGACCGGGCGTATTAGTAGGCAGAAAGGCGTAGACCTACTATTAGATGCTATACCCTGGAGCATTAAGAGGCTAGGAGACCTAAGATTCCTATTCTTCCTCCTACCCGTATGGGGGAGCCGGGAACTAGTAGACCAACTACTACAACTAGTCTACGACTACCCCGATCACGTGAGAATAGTTTTCGGTAAGGCTCCATCAGTTTACGGGTTAGCCCATGTCGCAGGAGACTTATTTATAGCGCCGTCTAGGTGGGAGCCCTTTGGAATAATGGCTCTAGAAGCAATGGCTACGGGTAACATAGTTATTGCTTCTAGAACCGGGGGTTTAAAGGAGACGATACTAGATGTAAGAGAACATGGGGTAAAGGGGACTGGTATCCTAGTTGACCCCGGAGACCCCTACGACCTAGCAGCCCACATAGTCGATATGAGCTATATAGTAAAAGCTTCTCGAAGCAAGTATAGAGAACAATACCTAGACCTAGTAGGAGACGAAAAGCTAAGAGAACTCGCCTACAAGTACCCGAAGCTCATTGAGCGTTTAAGGGGTTCAGCTATACGTAGAGTTGAATCAGGGTTTACGTGGAAGCATAGCGTTAGGAGGCTCCTAAGAATCTATGGGGAGATATATTCAATAACCAGTAATGACTAGTACCTATGAGTCTAGTCTAACACCTAGAGTTTAGGCTGGTATTCTTTGACTATAGAAGTATATGTTGAACCCGACTCCCCCATCTATCTCCCCGGAGATAAAGCCGTTGTGAAAATATTGTTGGAGAACCTGGGGGACAAAAACATTGTAATAGGTTATAGGGTTTCAATAATATTCTACAGTGACCATGTAGGAGAAGTATTATTAGAAGAAGAGAAAAACCTACAATTAATGCCCGGGGATAGGAGGGAAGAACTAGTAGAAACAAGTATACCAGCTAATAAGACTGGAAGAATAGTTTCAACCGTTGAAGCCTACTGGAACTCTATGAAAACAGTAGATTCTGCTGAAGCACCAGTAGTACGTGAACCCGAACACCCTATAGGGTTATCGATAGTATGGCATCACCATCAGGCACCAAATTATCTACCAAACAATCAATACCATGCAGACTGGGCTTTCCGCTGGGTATGGTATGACTTATTTAAACCATATTATAATGGGGGACCCTACTATGTGCACGCACTAATACAGGATAAGTATCCCAACCTAAAGATAACTCAGCATTTATCTCCAAGCCTACTAAAACAGTGGGTTGACGCAGTAGAAAACGGTTATAGACTCGTTAACGGCGAATACTATCCACGCGATAGCCGTGAAGTAGGAATGATACGAGAAACCCTCGAGCTCTATAGGAAGTTATTGGCTGAAAACCGCGTAGAATTATTGACTAGTGTCTACGCCCACACTATACTAGGGTACCTTATCTCAAAATACGATATGGTAGACGTAGTAGTAGACGAACTAGAAATGGGTAAAGATATAACCAAGAAGGCTATGGGAGTAGAAGCCCGTGGCGCCTGGACTCCCGAGATGGCTTGGGATCAAAGACTAGCCGAGATCTATAAGAGTCTTGGAATAGACTATACAGTACTCTGCGGTAAGAACCACTTCCCGGGGAGCCGTGGGGACAAGAAGGATATCTATCAACCCTACCTCACTACTAGCGGCTTAGCAGTATTCTTTAGGGACCAGGCAATAAGCGATACCATCGGCTTCGGCAATATTTTCCCCGACGAGAAAACTGCTTACCGTAAAGCGAGGACTATAGCAGCCGAAATAGTTTTCCGAGGACTAGGTAGGAATAGGCCGAGCCATGTAACCATAGCATTGGATGGAGAGAACTGGATGATATTCTCTAAGACTCCTAGAAACACTGCTTTATTCCTAGACAAACTATACCATTACATATCAATACTCGAGTCTAAGGGCCTCGTAAAAACCATGTTTCTAAGCCAAGCACTAGAAGAAGTAGGGGTTCAGGGTAACCTAGAATATATTCCAACTACTACATGGCTTGGAAGCTTCCATAAATGGCATGGCGAGAGAAGAGAACACGATTCTTATTGGAGGAGGAGTTATCGTGGATACCGTTTAATAAGAGCCTACGAGTACATGGTGGGAGGTAGGGATGGATATTCTAGTAGAGCTAGGTGGGCGTTATACCATGCACTAGATAGTGACTACTGGTGGGCTGAGTTCTGGAGCCCGAAAATAATAGACGAGTGGCTACACTTACTAGAAGATACTCTAGCCGAAGCATTCTCTAAGATAACCGTTTACTCTAAACCCGCTAGTATTGAAGGCGAGCTCGGAGTAGAATCATGTATAAACATAGTAGTAGAAAACAAGTTGGATAAAACAGTTAAGCTAACCCTAGCCCTCGCTAAAACCTACGCCTACACTATGCCCATTACTGTTGAAGCAGGCCCAGGGATTAGTGAGCATAAAATGTGTTTTACTCCGAGAACTTGGGGTAGGATTAAGATACCGGTCATAGCCTTAGCTCAAGACTACGTAGTTGCTTCAACAGTTCTCGAAGCAAATATTTATCCTAAAAAGAGTCTTTAGCCTCCCAGCTAGTTAATAGTACTCGGACGTGATGAGCCGACCAATCTGCTGACCCTATCATCTAACTGGTATAGATGATGCTAAGACGCCCTTGCTGATCCCCCTATTATTGAGTATTGATACTATTTTCTCGGCTGCTTCACGTATACGGTCTTCTACATTACTATACGAGTTTACTAGAACTACTTTCCCGGGGAAGAGTTCTTCGTGGACTCTTTTTATTGCTTCATGTATACGCTTAGCGTATTCTAAGTCTTCCCAGCGCTCATTATCGGTATGGTACCTTCCCGGAGGCTCGGTCAATAATACTATGTCTACTCTACCTCTAAGCTTATCGATAACTCTCATTATCTTCTTGGAAGGCTTTAAGCCATCTACCTCTATATAGGCTAGAGCAGTAAAAACACCTGAATCATCTATTATTATATCTGGGTTCTTCTTTAAAGCCCTCAAGTATTCCTCGTAGTGTCTGCGGACTACTTCTTCCTCAAACCTAAGCCTATCAATCCATGGAAGAATATCTCCGCCCTTCAATTGTTGTTCGCGTATAATGAGTCTCGCTTGATCATCTATAACTATAGTGTAGAAGCCCTTAGACTCGAGGAGACGGGCTACCCCTCTAGCAATAGTCGTTTTACCAGTACACGGGCCACCTACAATTACGGCATAGAGCACTTGAGCCCAGCTACTACTTCCGAGCTATAACGGTATATAAATGCTATCCCAGTAATACCCCAACAATATATGGCTCAAAAAGAATTCAACCAATAGTATTTGGGCTGAGGAACCCAGTGATCAATGGTAAAGCCTATTAGATTAAGCTCCCGCTATTCTACTTGGTGAGATCGATTACATTAGACCTAGACTTAATTGATAAGGTTCTCCGAGAAGCCGAGAAACGTGGAGCCAGCTACGTTGATGTAAGGTTGCAGGAGTACCGCTACGAGGTTCTAAGTGCCGATAACCGTGTATTGAAGACTTATACTAGTGCTCTTAAACGGGGACTGGGTATACGCGTACTAGTTGGAGGCTATCAGGGATATGCTTCTACAAGTAATCTCTCATGGGATAATATCATAGTGGCTGTTGAGAAAGCAGTAGCTCTAGCCAAAGCATCTCGAGAACGTGGAGCTAGGATAGAGTTGGCTGAAACACCCGTAGTTAAAGATAAACGCATAACACCCTTCAAGAAGGATCCCTTCCAAATAGATCCCTCAGAGAAAACTAGACTAGTATTAGACTTAAACAAGCAGGCGTTTAGCTACGAGGGAGTAAAATCTGCTGTAACTAATATGGGCTTCATATATGATCGCCGAGTATATGCTTCTAGTAATGGTTCATTAATAGATGTTACTGTTAGGATGAGTGGATTAGTACACATGACTGTCGCGGGAGAAAACGGTAGAATGGAGCGTATATATGATACTAGGTCTAGAGTAGCTGGATACGAGTTTATAGAAGAATACGATTGGAGTAGAATGGTGGAAGAAGTTTCAAAACTAGCCTACGAGGCTTCTAAAGCACCAACTCCTCCAGCCGGCTCCTACACGGTTGTATTAGCCCCCGATATTATAGGGCTCTTACTCCACGAAGCCTTCGGCCACGCTAGTGAGGGTGATGGAGTAGATGCTGGTGCAAGCGTACTAGCTGGTAGGCTTAATGAAAGAGTTGCAAGCGAGCACGTTACCATTATTGATGAGGGAATAGTTGATGGCGGATACTATTACCCATACGATGACGAGGGAGTAGAGAAAAAGAAAACCATAGTAGTTGAAAACGGCGTCCTCAAACACTACTTGACCTCAAGACACATAGCTGTTAGACTAGGCCAAGAACCTACGGGTAACGGTAGAGCTGAAGACTACGCATACATACCGCTTGTACGCCAGACAAACTATTACATGGCTCCAAGAGACTACCGCTTCGAGGAGATAATAGAGGGTGTTAAAGAAGGAATATACATTACCGCTAAGGGAGCTGGTGGAGGCGAAGTAAACCCCGGTACAGGGACATTCACCTTTGGAGCCGGTGCATCATGGATGATAAGGAATGGTGAATTAAAAGAAATGGTTAGAGGAGTAACACTTAGCGGCATGATCCTTGAGACTCTACTAGAAGTAGATGCTGTTGGAAGAGACTTAGAAGTACGTACAAGCGTCTTCGGAGGCTGCGGTAAAGGCGGCCAGACGGTTAAAGTGGGTTTTGGAGGCCCCCATGTAAGAGTTAGGAAAATGGTTATTGGTGGGAGGTGAAGAGGGACATGAGGATAGATTTGGATAAAATATTCTCTCGGGCTAGATCCCTAGGTGTAACTGAATTAGAAGTAGTATTGCAGGAGAATAGAGAGCTCGATATAAGTGGTGTTAAAGATAAGATTGAGAGTACACGTTACGTGGATGAATATTATCTAGGCTATAGGCTACTCTTAGGTAAACGTAGAGCAACCTATGGTTCAACTATAACTACAACCGAGGATGCCCTAAGAGTTCTAGAACAAGCAGTAAAAATAGCAAGAGTAAGCCCTGAGGACCCGTATTGGCGTAGTCTTCCACGGAGACTAGGTTATCAGTCGGAAGTCAGCATATATGATGATAGAGTGGGTAGGCTTGAGCCTAGAGAAGCAGTTGAAATAGTGGCTTCTTCCATTCAAACCATATCGGGCTTCGATAAACGTGTATCACCAGTAATGGTTAAGCTACAAGCATCTGTTATTGAGACCTTATTCGCTAATAGTTATGGAGAGGAGGCAAGGAGGAAAGAAACAATAGTATTCTATGCAGCTGGGGCTAGTGCGAGAGGAGAAGGCGGGGAGGGAACCTACTATGAGTACCGCTGGTATAGGAGGCTAAGCGACCTAGACTATACGAGTTTATCGGAGAAGGCTTCTAAGAGAGCATTAGACTCGTTGAGAGCGAAACAGCTTGAAACCATTAAAGCCGATACGGTATTCGAGGGACAGGTATGGGCTAGTATCCTAATGTCCCTACTTACACCAGCAGTAACAGCTGATAGCATACAGGAGAAGCGTTCACCCCTCATAGGGAAAATAGGACACCAGGTAGCAGCCGAGCACATAAGCATTGTAGACGACCCCTATATCCCATGGTTCTATGGCTCCAAGAACGTAGACGACGAAGGCGTTAGAACAGTGAGGAAGCATGTTATACGTAATGGCGTACTGGAAACCTATCTATACGACCACTATACTGCTTCAAGAGAAGGGAAAGAGTCAACAGGTAATGCTTACCGCCAACAACCCTGGGGTAATCCTAGACCATGGGCTACTAATATGTTGCTAGTTGAAGGAGATTCTAGTCTAGAGGAAATAATTAGTGAGACTAAGCGAGGAATATATATAACGGCTACTATCGGGCAATGGCTCTCCAACCCTATTAGCGGGCAACTAAATGCTACAATAAGCCACGGCTACCTGGTAGAGAACGGTGAGATAAAGCAACCTATCAAGGGAATGGTTGTTTCAGCACAATTCTATGAAGTATTAGAGAAGAAACTAGACCTAATAGGTAGAGGATTAGAGTGCTATACGAATATATGTAGTCCGCCAGTAAGGGTTAGAGATATAGTTCTAGCAGGAAAATAACCTCTTTTTTCTATTCTACAAAGAACTTTTAATTCTATGAAAACTATGTTTTTCCGCTAAACAAAAATAGCATAACATATAATACTTGTAGAACAGTTAGTGACCCACCGTGACGCCGAAGAGAAAAGAAAAAGTAACATTAAGTGATATAGAAATAGTTATTCCAACACTAAACGAAGAGGAAGCAATAGGCAAGGTATTAGACGAAATATATAGCGTTGGCGTAAAGCCAGAGCAAGTACTAGTAGTTGACGGGCACAGCACCGATAGAACTAGAGAAATAGCCTCGGAAAAAGGCGCTAGAGTAATACTACAAGAAGGTAAGGGAAAAGCCGACGCTATTAAGACAGCAATAAAACATATCACGAGACCCTATATGCTCGTTATGGATGGAGACTATACTTACCCTGCAACAGAGATTCCTAAACTAGTAGAAAAAGCAAATGAAAGCTATGATGAAGTAATAGGAGCTAGACTTTATGGTAGAGAAAATATACCCCTACTACACCGGTTCGGTAACTGGATTATAACACATATATTCAACTTGTTCTTTGGAACAAAGCTTAGAGACGTTCTATCGGGAATGTATCTCGTAAAACTACGCCTTGTTAGAAACCTACCAATAGAGTCTAAGGGCTTTAGTATAGAAGTCGATATAGCAGCTAAAGTCGCTTCTATTACTGGTAAAATAACTGAAGTACCAATATATTATAGGAAGCGTATAGGTTCTAAGAAGCTAAAAATGATACATGGAGCACTAATAGTTAAGGACATAGTAAAGCTTGCATGGAGGTATAATCCAGCATTCCTAATACTAGTTTTAGGTGCACTCCTCTTCATACCGGGTCTAGTAATCAACTCATGGGTTCTCGTTAGACTCTTATTCTATGGTATAAAGCACTATGTATGGGCTATTATAGGAACACTAGTACTATCATCAGGAGTTCTTACATTAGCCCTAGCAGTTATAACGATATATTTAAAGAGATTTGAGTATAGGATAACACACCATATACTCGAAATAAGACATGAACTAGACGGAATCGTTAATAGACTAAATGAGGAGAAAAAAGGTAATGGTTAGGAGAACACCCTGTGATGCAGGAGTCTCAGTTGTAACTACTACTTGGTGTGAACGCGAAAATATTGCCGAGTTAATTAAGCGTATCCGAAGAGTTCTTGAAGGCTTAGAACACGAGATCATAGTAGTAGACGACCAGAGCCCTGATGGTACTGCTAGTATAGCGGAGAAATATGCTGATAAAGTAATAGTAAATGAGCGTAGAGTGGGGCAGACTCTTAGTCTTGCACGGGGGATACTCGAAGCTAGAGGAGACTGTATAGTTACTATTGACTCAGACCTCGAAAACCCACCAGAACTTATACCCGAACTCATAAAAATGCTAGGAAAATATGATTTCATCATTGCTTCTAGGAGAATCTTACCGAGAATAAGTGAAAAGATAGCATCAATAATGTTTAGAGGGAGACTCGGTGTAAGAGACATTTATTCTAATTTCAAGGCTTTTAGAGGAGAATACGCTGGAATAATAGCACTAGTTGGATGTGGTGAGACTTTTGGAGCCGAGTTTACTTGGAACGCCGTAAGACATGGGCTAAGGGTGGGAGAATTATTATATGAGCCCCCGCCTCGTAGGAGGAATCCGCGTATAGGTGGGGTGGTTAGAGCTAATTTTAGGATAATGCTCGCCAACCTACGGTTATTGAAGTGCTTGTTGACTAAAAGGTAATTCTTAAAGATTATTTGATCCCCCTATTATTTCTCGGGATAAGTGTTTGAGTACAGAGTTCTTCGAGTACTATAATCCTACTAGAATAGTCTTCGGTGCAAATAGCCTAGAAGCCCTAGGCAAATATATTGTAGGGAGAATTGGAGGTAATCTCGCATTAATACTAGTTGATACTAAGACTTTTCTCGGCTGCCGTGACCTACTAAGAGAGTTAACCGAGTCTCTTAAAAGCAATGGTATAGAATACGTAGTATATGATAAGATACCGTTGAACCCCAATTTAAGTGATCTAGAAGAAGCCGTTAAAATGTATAGTGAAAGCTATGCGGATCTCATAGTAGGGTTCGGCGGGTTAAATGCCGTTGATTCAGCTAAGATTATAGCGGGAGCAATATCTCTTGGAGGAATACTTAGTAGAGTAGTTGAAAAATACGATAAGATAACTACGACTCCCCCAATAGTAGTAGTACCGTCATCTCACGGTAATGGTATGGAGGTATCAGGGTATACTAGAATTATTAGTGGAGGCAAAGTATACTTCGCTTACTCTAATGCCTTCTACCCGCGCCTCACAATACTTGACCCGAGGATAACTCTTAAGACACCATTGAATATTTCTTCTCTAAGTGTTGTAGAAGCATTAACTAATGCTTTATCGGCTTTAACTAGTGTTAATGCTAGTGAAATGAGCAACCTCTATTCTACTGCTGCTATTAAAACTATTATTGAATACCATAGATTATTATTAGAGAACCCGGGAGATCTAAGGGTCCGCGGGAAGCTATTATGGGCTAGTATGATTGCTGGTAGAGCACTAGACCTCACGGGGCCGGGGCTAGCACATGTAATAGCCCATACCTTTACAATACTCTACCCAGGGCTCTATTACGCTAAGATACTATCAGCCATACTGCCTGCATGGATTAAACGTGTTTTACCGAGAACGAGGAATAGAGAACTAATAGCTAGGACACTTAACACTAGGATAGAAAACATAGCTGATAGTGTAAACGAATTACTTAATGGTCTAAAAGCCTCTATGAGGTTAAGTGATATGGGATTAACTAGAAGCGATGTAATGGAGATACTGAGACATATTGAAGAAGGATATAGGGTTGATGCGAAAACTATTCTAGAGGAATCATTATAGTATAAGTTAATGTTTTTTATAAAACACTATTAATACTAATAGTATGCTTGCAATAGTAACCAATGATATTATCCACGGCTCGGGTATAGGTATAGTAGTCCAAGATATTATTATTTGAATGTTGTCCCCAGGAGATATATTGTTCAACTCGACAACGTATCCGTCATCACCTAAGTACTTATATGATACATTATCCGTCCAGTCATCGCCATTAACGGTTGCTTGAACCTGGCTCAACGGGTTATAGGGGTTGTATACTCTAAAAACATGTTGATCGGTAGAAGTACTGTAAGCCTCTAATACATCTGATGCAAGCGTACTAATTGTTATATTCGCTTCCACTCTAATTCTCCAATGACTTGTTGAGCCGGGTTCCAATAGGTACCAGTAACCGTTTCTACGATATACTTCTGTGAAGACTTTTTCTTCACTAAAACTTATGTACTGATTCCCCGGCTCAATTAGGCCTAGGTAACTATTAGTGTAAAGTGTTATATTACCAGTAGATGTTACAACTACTAGTAATGGCGACTCCATTAAGATTAAGAATACGAGTAGCACGTATAACCTATGATTGTTCATAGGAACCCACTTATCCCTAACATATATCTTAGAGAGTCTTCAATGAGTATGGGTCTTCTCTAATACTATACGTTTCCTAGTGTATAGTACTTAAACTCCGTGTAACAATTATACAAATATCTTCTCCCATTAGAAGCTATGATTCATTATATCTTTTAACCCTTTACGGGTACTGTTTACGAGTAAAGTGTAAGAATACATTATCAGCCCACGAGGTTGTAGGCGTTGAGAATCCTCTTAATACATGCAGAAAAGTTCTGGTTTAAAGCAAGGCAGAAGGCCATTAAGACAGCTGAATCCTTAGAAGAAGTTCCCGGGGAAGCTAGAGTAGAGAATGCACTAGTAGCTTTTGTATCAGTTGAAACAAAAGATGAGACAAACATCGATGATGCTGTAGTTAAAGCTGCTAACGCAATAGAAGACGTGTTTAAGAGGGTGAAAGCTAGTACAATAGTAGTCTACCCCTATGCTCATCTCTCAGCCGAGCTTGCTTCCCCCACTAAGGCTATGGAGGCTTTAAAGAAAATAGCCAGCGAATTAGAAAAACGCGGCTACCAAGTGGTAAGAGCACCCTTCGGATGGTACAAGGCTTTTGAGATAAAATGCTATGGCCACCCCTTATCTGAGCTTTCACGCGAAGTGAAACCAGTTGCTGCTGCTAAACCAGTTATTGAGCGCAAATACTATATCCTAACCCCTGATGGTAGCCTCTACAAGCCTGAGGAATACGTGTTTAAGGAGGGAGAAGAAGAGTTTAAAGCACTAGTAGAGAAGGAGGCGTTAAAGAAGGAGTTACCCGGTGGAGAAAAACCCCGTGTAGTAGACTTTTGCCGTAAATTTGGTTTTGAATGGGAGCCTTTATCTGATGTAGGCCATATGAGGTATGGTCCCCACGCAACCGTTATGATCGAGTCTGTAGCTGATTACGCCTGGAAGGTCGCACAAGAAGTAGGTGTTCCAGTCTTCAAGGTTATGGGTACTAATACCTTCGACTTAAACCACCCTGCTGTAAGGAAACATGCTGAGTTATTTGGTGAGAGACTCTACGAGATTAGAGTTGAGGGTGGAAGATATATTCTACGATATGCCGCGTGTTTCCAGCAGTTCTCAATACTAAGTGACTGGCAGTTAAGTTACCGTAACCTACCAATGGGTATGCTTGAAATAGCTGATAGTTATCGCTTAGAACAACGTGGTGAAACCCTTCTATGTTTCCGTTTAAGAAAATTCTACATGCCTGATTTCCACATATTAACTAAGGATTTAAATGAAGCAGTAGAAGTGTCGAAGAAGATCCAGGAGAAGATATTAGAGGAGGGTAGGAAGGCGGGGTTCAACTACTGGGCTATATATAATGTTACAGAAGACTTCTTCAACGAGCACCGCGACATAATATTAGACTTCGTTAAACGCGAGGGCAAACCAGTTCTAGTAGTTGTAAATCCAGCTGGAATCTACTACTGGGTTATAAACGTGGAATACACTATACTAGATGAGCTCATGAGACCTAGGGAGATAGCAACCTTCCAAATAGATATAGGTAATGCTAAACGCTTCAATATAACCTATGTGGACGAGAAGAATGAGAAACAGTATCCAGCGATAATACATACAGCTATCCTAGGCTCTATTGAGAGATACCTCTACGGCATACTAGCAAATGCGGCAAAAATAGAGAAGCAGGGTAAAACACCATATATACCAACATGGCTTAGCCCTATCCAGGTAAGAATAATACCTATGACTAAAGACCACTTAGAATACGCTCTAAAAATAGCAGAAGAATTAAGAAAACACCAGATAAGAGTAGACGTTGATGATCGCTGGGAGAGCCTCGGTAAACGCATAAGAGATGCAGCAAGGGAATGGATACCATATATAGTAGTTGTTGGTAAACGCGAAATAGAAACCAATACCATAAACGTTAGGATAAGGAGAACCAATGACCAAAAAGCAATGAGCCTACAAGAATTCCTAGAACACTTAGAAAAAGAACTAGAAGGCTATCCGAGGAGACCACAGACGCTACCCTTCCGTGTGAGCCAGAGACCACCAATACCCTACTTAATGTAAACGTATTTTATTTTCGGAGCATATTTCTCCAATCCACTACTTTCAATCCATCTATTCTACTGAAATGTTTTACGTTACCAGTTATAATATCGCATTTATGCTCTCTAGCTATAACTCCTATGAGTAAGTCTCTTATATCAATTAATTGACCTAGCTTGGATAACCGTGCATACTCTTTTCCAGCTTCCTCCGCTATCCTACCATCTATTCCTAGGATATCAATACTATTCTCTAGTCTCCTAACACTCACGATATGCTTCTCTGAACCAACCCTATAAGCACTATAATATAATTCGAATAAATTGATTATAGTAGTATTTAAACGCTCATAACTATCTACAAGCATAGATATAATTGCTTTTGCCTCCTTACTACCTCTTAAAAACGCTACTAATATATCGGTATCTAAGGTTTTACACGCCAACTACTCCACGCTCTCCTTAACTCGTCTAAAGCTTTATTGAGTTCTTCTTCACTTATATCGGACCATGAACCAGCTAATGCTAATAGATTATTCTTATTCTCTACTAACCTCAGTATAACTTTAGAAAAGCTTTCACCCTCCCTCTTCTCCCTTTTTAATGCGTCATATGCTTCGTTTGATATAGTTATTGTACGTACTCCTCCCATAATCTTACTATGTTTGTAAGTGTATGCATACACTTGTATGTTTATCTACTTAAGGGCAAGTATTATTAACTCTGTTATAGACGTATTCCTCGAAGAGGATACCTGGATCATGAAGATACGGGTAAGGTTCTTCTCAATACTTAAAGACATTACGGGCAGGGATTACATAGAGTTAGAATTACCCGGAAACACTCGACTCAAAGATCTCTTAGATAGAATCTACAAGGAATACCCTGATCTCTTAAAGATTAGTGGGGAAGAAGTAGGTGTTATAGCATTAGTTAACGGTAACTACGGTAAACTAGACGACATATTAAGAGATGGAGACGAAGTTGCATTAATCCCCCCAGCGAGTGGAGGGTGATGTAGGAGTGGCGAATGGGAGGGTTATAGATAAACCGTTGAGTATAGATGAATTAGTATCCAGTGTTATCAGGGAGGCTTCGAGTAAGGGTGGTGGAGCACTAGTATTGTTCATAGGCTTTGTTAAGGGGAAGATAAATGGCTCTGAAGTAAGAGAACTAGACTATGAAGCGTATGAACCCTATGCTTCACAAAAACTTAGAGAAATAGCAGAAAAATATGAGCAACGAGAGGGAGTATTAGACGTTGAAATATATCATAGGGTGGGGAATCTTAAACCCGGTGAAACAACTCTATACGTTATAGTAGCTGCTAAGAGTAGGCACCAAGCCTTTGAAGCTGCAAGAGAAGCTTTAGAGGAAGTCAAGCATACTGTACCTATTTTTAAGCTTGAGAAGAGAAGTGATGGAGAATACTGGGTTATAGGAGATGGAAAACGTGTAAAGAGACCGGGTAGAATGAAATAACATACGATACGATAACGTATTATGTCAGGGAAGTACCTTATACTGTAGTATATTGTTTTAAGCGACTATAGTATACGTGTTTTAGGATTACTAGGGGTATTATTGCTGATGCAACTATTATTGATGCAACAATCATTGAGTAAGTATAGCCTAGTTTATCGGCGAGCGGTCCGAGAGTAAATGTTAGCGCTCCAGCTAAACTCATACCCGTATTCACTACCCCCATAGCTGTCCCCCGCTTCTCCCTACCACTTACTTCTGATGCTAGCTTAATCATACCGGTATCATAGAATACATAGATTGGTATAATCCATAGGATTACCGAGTATATACCCCTAGCACTCGATAAGCCTAGAAAGTCTAGAGAATACAATAATATAACTAACGCTATAGTCCTAATACCCCCCATTCTATCGACTATAGAGCCAGCTATAGGTCTCAGTAAAGCCCCAATAAATGCTGGTAGACTCGTTACCACTAAGCCGTAGACTAGTATATCACTACCTATATCACTATAGAAGTGTACTAGGAATAAGTTATAGGCGAAATCGAATCCTAATGTAAGTATTACTTGGATTACCGCTACTACAAGTAAGGGTCCCCGAAGCTCTCTAAACACATTAACTGATTCAAACCCCGCTCCACCACGGATACGTGATATCATAAACGCTATAATATAGGCGGTACCAGCTAAGATGCCGGTTAGAACTAGTACTAGCTTAAAACCTAGGATGGGTTTTAGTAAACCTACTAATACACCACTTGTAGCCCAGCCAAGGCTTCCACCTATAGCGAAGTAGCCATAGCTTTTACCAACGTGTTCCTCAGATGATAGGAGGGAAACCATTGCTAGAATGGAGGGCCAGGCTATAGCCCAGCCGAGGGAAGCTACTGC
>CAZWTS010000196.1:0-3883 GCA_964637085.1 uncultured Desulfurococcales archaeon
TGTCAATAATCTCCACGAGAGGGAAAAGTAAGCCAAAAAGTATAACGGCGATCCCTACTCTAAACAAATCCACACCCAAGGTTCATCCTCCTATCCCACTTGCTATAAACTAAGCATATCTCGGGATTAATTATACATAAATTATGGTAAAAAGTTAACTATAACAAGAATTAAAGATAAACTAAGCTATGTTACCGGTAAGTCACATAATGCACCTCTTAAATACATCAAATACTCTTAGAAACAAAGCAATAATGAAACAATGTCTCCCAATAAGATAACAAGACTTAATACATAGGAAAACTTATATAGAGGATATTTAAGCAGCGGGTCCGCGGGATTTAAACTCGGGAACCTCTGCTTGGGTCTACACCAATTATCACTAAGCTGTAATTAAACGTCATCAATTATGCAACTTGGGTATACAGCTTGATGATACTCTTTATAAAGACTAGGCGTAGTTACTGAAACATGATTGTAAAGTCTACTTTCTGCTTCTTCTCATAGAGTTTTCCATACATTGTTATATTTTCTCGGAAGTATAGCTTATATCTACCGTTTTCTCTACTAATGTATCTATTAAGAGCTACGATCTTATCATCAAAGGATACTAGATGTGAAGGAAAAATATTACGTCACTGTAAGACAAGTTGTTAAGTCGATGGAGCGAAGCGCGTAAACTTCATAGAATAGTAGCGCTTATCTGATATACTATGACATTCTGATCTCTAATCTATAACAGATAGTTTTAAGACTTCTGAAACATTATGTGTAACAGGTGTATAATAGTGGGTTTGACTATTGAGATTCGTGTGGGTAAGAGAAGAACTATTGTCATACCTAAGAATATTGCAAAGGCCTTGGGTATAGATGAGGGTTCAAGACTTAAACTAGAGGTTCGCGGAGATAGCATTATCCTTAAACCAGTACCCGATGCAATACAGCTTTCAGTCCACGGTGAAAAAATAGCAAAGATCAGTCTAAAAGAATTAGAGGCTGAAAGCATTGCAGAACAAAAGAAGTATACGGGCGAAGCCTAGGATACTCCTAGATACTACGTTCCTCCTACCAGCACTAGGAATAAGTGTTGAAGAGGAAGCTGAGGAAACTATACCGTACTTCCGCAAGCTCAACGTATATTACCTTGAAGTAGGTCTCCTAGAAGCTATGTGGAAGATCATAAAAATAATCCCACAAGACAAGTTAGAACGCATTAGAGTAGGGATAGAAGCCATAAGAAACACTTATAACCTACTAGAACCCCCACCAAAAGCCTACATAGAAGCCATAAAAATCCACCATGAAGGCCACAAAGACTACATAGATGCACTACATTATACAACAGCTAAAAACACTAATACACCACTACTAACCATAGACTACGAATTCATAGAATTCCTTAAAAAACACAATTACGAAACAGAGAAAATAATACTAACACCAAGAGAACTAGTAAGACTATAGAAAACCCCGAGCAATATACTTGAGAGAATTAGAATGAAGAGAATTACCGTAGAGAAGTGTGCCGAGGGAGATTTACGCCAGCAATGTTAAGAACTTCAACATTTTGTTCAGCAGAATCTTCCAGATAGTATCACGTTTATGGATCTTTCATTTATGATTTAGTAGTTAGGGATATTGTTATCGAGGTTCCCAAAGAGCTGAAAACTTCTCCCGGTAAGCATGGGGAAAACTGTGAGTTAAGCTTATCCCTAGGCTCTATTAGGAGAATATTTTATCTTTTAGCTAGGTTCCATAATACAACAATGTCTTAACATCACCTTCAATTAATTTAAGAATTAGTCCATAGTGATAAAGGAGGATATCCCTAGTATATGTTAGGAAGCTTTATGGCGGGCCCGTGGGGATTTGAACCCGGGACCTCCGGCTCCGAAGGCTGACACTCATAAGTCTCTGTCCCATGATAACGAGTATCGTTTGGGACAATACTGGCAAGTTTTCTATACCTATGAGGGGTTAGCCGATGTATAGGACTCTTAGTTTCTCGGCTTCAGCTATTCTCGCTAAGTTTCTATCTCCCGTAATAAATATACTGCTTTTAACTCTGAGAGCTGATGCTATCTGTAGTGCGTCTGCAACGTAGATATGGTGTTTTAGTACGAGCTTAACGGTTTCCCTGAGTATTCGAGGGTTTATCCCCACGACTATTAGCCTGCGCAGCCTAGTAAGGGTTTTTACTTCTCTTAACAGATTACGCAGTAATTCTCTCGCGTTAAGGCTCAGCCTCCTCTCATATTTATCGAAGACGACGGCTGCCTCAGCCACGTTCCAGTACGAGAAGGAGATCCTGCCAATGCCACGGTAACACATGCTAAATATGCCATCTACTGCACTGCTGCCTGGCTCACTAACATATCTCTTAACTAGAGCACTAGTATCAAGATAGTAGACCTCCTCACTCCAAGCCACGAAGAATCGCCTCGACCCGACCCTCCCTAAACTCCCTCACAACTCTGGCAGCATCCAAGCCAGTAGGCCTCGACGCCGGTATTTCGGACTCCATAGTGGGTTCTAACTCTCCAAGCTCGAGCTCCTCTGCCAGTGCGTCAACCCACCTATCGGATGCAAGGTACTCGAAGTACTCCTCGACTATATCGCTTAGACTCCGGCCCATCTCACGAGCATAAAGCTTGACTTCCTCGAGTAAATCCCTACTCACACTTAAAGTAAGCTTCCTCTTGCCCATCCAGCTTCCCTCCATACGTGTATACGTATATGCGGAATATAAATAAACCTTGGGGACATAGAAGATTATAATTCAAAGCGAAAACGGGATAGTACAGTACATAGTTTGAAACTCTTCCCCTCATCATAACCCATATTCTGAGAAGAATTATAGAGATAGAATCGAGCTACACCTAATATTCCCCCTGAACACTCACCACATAGAAACACAGCGGCCTACAGAGTTATATCGGGCCTGCCGGTATTTGAACCCGGGATCTCTGGCTCCAGAGGCTGATATCCATATCGTTTTGTCCCATGTTGATAGCTATCGTTTGGGACAGCTAGGTAAAGATTTTATACCTATTACCTAGATGTTTGAGACGCTATCTTAGGAGTTTTATTGTGTTTTTAGATTGTGGAGCTAATACTTTACATTATGAGAATGTAAAAATATGCTATAAAGACTGGGAAATGGTCAGAGTTAGTGCTAGGCATACTATTGGGGTTTCTAAAGAATTCCAAGACCCTCTAGATAGGTTCAAAGGGACGACTGGAATAAAGCTAGCCCAGCCCTTCGGTCATACTAGTACCATTACTAAGCTAAGACCAGTCACTAAGAATTGGGCTTCCTGGTCTATGAAAGGTAAAGAACACTCTTTAGCGAACGAGAACAAAAGTGTCTTAGTATTTTTGTCTAGGCTCTTTCTAGTCTACACTATTTTTAGTATGTATTGTTTAGCTCTCCTTAAATATGGTTCTGCTTCTTGAGGTGTCAGTAGGTGTATTTCGAATGGATGATATGAGGGTAGGTTTAGTTTTTCTTCAATGATTGCCTTGATTTCCGCTCTTTCTATGGCCTTTCCCGGGATTTCTTCGGATATTATTAGTATGTCCACGTCGCTTCCCCCGACGTGATCACCTCTGATGGTGCTTCCAATGACGTAGACTTGAGCATCTGGTAACAGTTCTTTAGCTGCTCTCGCTATTCGCTGAACCCAAGTTCTCCATTCTTGAAGCATTTTTACTCTATGTAATGCTGCCTCCATGAATACCGTCATGCCCTACCACCTATTAGCTTGTTTACTAAGTTCAAGGCTTCTTTAACCAGTTTAACCATGTCTTCCGCATCCTCCCTACTATACTCGCTAATAAAGTACCTGGCCATGATGTATGAGTCTTCAAGAGCTATGAGCCT
>CAZWTS010000197.1:0-6592 GCA_964637085.1 uncultured Desulfurococcales archaeon
ATGCGGCAGCTGCAACCGCCAGACTATCAACCCATGTAGCACGTTCTAAGGGGTCTCTTATCAGTTCAACTACTTCTGGTCTGTATAGTGTTCCTATGATTAGAGCTGTTTCTAGCTGTTGTATTTCTTTTCTACTCGTAGGCCTTAATGGTACTTGTGTTAAATCTATCTCTATTCTGTCTATTTGTACACTCATAACTATCACCTTCTACTCTTACTTTTAACTCAAAATAGTAATAATGTTTTTGAGGTATAAAAACTTAAACAAGAAGTTCTAATGAATACGTCATTAGTTCTTATTTTTGTTCTTAGATAAGAGGTACTCACGTAATTCTTTGCAACAATATCTATGGTTTTCCTTCATGCATTTGTCATTAATCCATTTATCCACTAATTCTTCTAACTCGGGGTACTCGTATATTATTGCACCAATAATCATAGCTGTAGTATGACAGCAGTCCATTTTTTCGAGTTCCCTCATTAGTGGTACCATGAAGTTCTTTATAAACAATAACCATTTACTCCACTCTGGCAACTCGTTTAGGTGGTCGCGTGGATTATTTCGTACGAAGTCTTTTGTTAACGATATGATTCTCTTCGATCCGACAGGGTGACAGTTCCCAGTCTTTAGGATCTTTGATAATACCTCGTGTAGCTCCATTATCAATGCACCTCTGAATTATTTATTCCTAAATTAGGGTATTGATATCATTGACTATTATTGCTCTCCCTCTTAGCATATATTTTTAGAACTACAGAGATTTTTTAATATATACGCTAGTTTTCATAAACTTTACGGATTGTTTCTATTAAATCCTCTACGATTACTTGTGCTTCCCCACCTATTCTTGCGGCTATGTTCCATGCCTTTAAAAGAAGATTATTGATTTGGTCATCAGCGTCATGACTCATTATTTCTAGTTCTACCTTAGATAGTATTGTTTCTAGCTCCTTGAATGCACTATAGCAATTCTCTACTGTGGGAGGTTTGCTATATGCTAGTATAATATACTTTATATATGATTCAAATAAATTATTTGAGATATCTCTAAGCCTTTGACGTTTAACTTCTATTACGTTCATTATGTAACGTCGCTTGTAATCTGTAAATTCCACGCTAATTAACCCGGATAATGATGATTAACTTACTTGGTACGTTTAAATTTTTCTCCGCAACACTTATCTGGAGGAATTTAAAAACTCCTAAGCAGGAGGTTTAGTTAACTATGGGTGAGGAGGTAAACAGTAAAGTAAAATTAAGAGTTGTATACGAGGACCCGGACGTCGTAGTAATGATGGCCCCCAATGAGGAGGAACTAAAGGGTATTTTAATGGAACTGTTAAAAGAGAAACCCAGAAATTTAAAAGAACTGCATGAGATATTATCGGGGATAGCGAGCGAAGATAAAATCAGGAGGGCATTATCTATACTAGTAGAACAGGGTAAGGTGCTATCGTTACCAGATGGGCGTTACCGTATATTGAGCATCGAATAAATAAAATAACGTTGTTTTCTCGTAGTCCTCCTAAGTCTATTTATATTAATAATTAATTGACTGAAATAAATGGTTAGTAGTATTCCCTAGTTATCTCTATAGATCACTGAAAGTTTTAGTAAACGATATTACTTGTATTACTTGATTAGAAATAATAATTATTTGCGTGGAGTAGACTGAAACTATCATGGTAAAGTATTATAGGAGTCGTGACCGAAACTATTAATTGATGAGTGATGTTAGCATCAAAAGTTATACTAGAGTTCACTATTTACGTCATAATAGTTTTCGCTTCAATGATACTTCATGAACTTTCGCATCTAGCTGTTGCAAGGATATTAGGTATAAGAGGATCTATCGGCATTTTTACGGTGAAACGTGTACCCCTGGGGTTGAAACTTGTTCTTGAGAAGTACAGTAGTGTTCCTAGTTTTTCTATGCTGGAGTATAGGGATAGAATACATTATATTTTAATAGCGTTAGCTCCTTACTGGCTTTTTATCTTTAGTTTATGGCTTATATATTATTCAAATAATGTGTCTTGTATCTATGCTGGATATGTCATTTTATTATTTCATATAATAAACTTGCCACTAGAATTTATTAGTTTGTAGTAGATTTCTTAATGAGTTCTAATAATTCTTTATAATTCTTAGGGCTACCAGTTTTCCTTACTCTATCATTTACAACTATTAGAGGTAGTGCGCCATCGGAATATTTCTCGAAATATTCACTATGAGTATCAATGTCAACTATTTCGAGAATAATATTCGGTGAAGCTAATACCATGTGTGATAACATGTGGCATGCTTTTACACAAGGAATCCCGGGGACTACAAATACTTGTATATTTACTTGACGGTTATTGGATAACTCTTCATGTAACTTTTCGATTATATTAGTGGGGGTTTCTAAATCAAGTATTCCGCAAGCTAATGCTAAGATTTCACTAAAAACGTACACCAAAAGACCTGGCATATCACCGTAAATTATGACTCTGCCATTATATTGACCATAAACCCTAGTAGCTGGGTATAATTCTCTTATTCCCTCTATTTTCTTTCTAAGTTCATTAACTAGTACAATGTCGTTTAATTCATTTAAAACTTTGAGAATGTTCTCTGGTTTCTTACCTCGATGTATTATCTCCACCTTAACTTTTCTACTGCTCTTCTTCTTAGATAATTCTTTAATTTTTGCTAACGGTGGTAGACCTAGTAAACCCAGTATGAGGTCAACAACTGTTTCAAGTTCTCCCAATACCGCTCCCATATTCTTAAGGTGGTATAGGATTAATAGATTATCTTGAAAAATAAGTGAAAGGGGATAAATTGAGGAATGAAAATTATATAAAAGAGTTGAAGAGAAAAATTAGAGAACGGATTTGGAACTTACTAGAAGAGAGAAATATTGCTCGATTCCCAAGACCAGTATATGGTAGAATTCCAAACTTTATTGGCGCTGAGAAAGCGGCCCAAAATCTTTTAGAAACAAATATATGGCAAAAAGCTAGGGTAATAAAGGTCAATCCAGATTCCCCGCAACAGCCTGTGAGACTTAATGCGCTTATACAAGATAAGGTCCTCATAATGCCTACGCCTAAAATAAGGAATGGTTTCATCCTCCTTGATCCTCAGAGAATCCCCGTACAGTTAATTAGGAAAGCATCAACCATACGAGGAGCTTTCTCCTTAGGTATAATCTATGATAGGGAAAAAGTTGTAGAATTGCCCAGGATAGACTTAATTGTAACAGGTAGTGTTGCAGTAGATAGATATGGTACACGTATAGGAAAAGGCGGTGGGTATGCTGAACTCGAGTACGCTATACTCCGCGAGCTGGGAAAGATAAATGATAGTACACCTGTAGTCACTACCATACATGACTTACAACTGCTAGAGGAGAAACTTCCAAGAGAAATACACGACCTACCAGTAGATGTTATAATAACACCTTCTCGTAGAATTAGAGCCCTCCAACCATACCCTAAGCCTAGGGGAATATATTGGGAGCTCCTAGATAGAGATAAGATAAATAGTATACCTGTACTTAAGTGGCTTCATCATATGAATAGAAAGTAAATGTATATGTGCTATATAAATCTAGGGTATAATCCAGTACAAGGTTCATATAATTACAGAGTTAATACATGCAAATGTTTTACAGATTATATAGGTTTGCACAATATGTTAGAATATCCTCTATCAGTGCTTGAATTATTAGTATACGTTTTAGCGGCTATAACACTATTAGTTGGTGTATTTTCGCGAAGACGCCATATTATTATCTGGGCGTTCTCCATAGTTCTCTTAAATATCTTATTTTATGCAAAAGCATATTTAGTGTCAAGTTATATATCACTAATGCTTATGTTGCTTGGTATCACATCAATATCGATGATGATATTTGCTGGTTTATTAACTTATATAATTGATAATAGATTAGTCGAAAAATAGTAATCGTTAGTAATAATCTTACTAGTTGCCGAAAACTCTATCTCCAGCATCACCTAATCCTGGTACAATGTATCCTTTATCATTTAATTCTTTGTCTACGGCTAGTAGGTAGAACTCAACTTTTCCGATGCTCTCAGTTATTCTTTCTATTGCATATGGAGTAGCTATTACTCCTACAACAATAATTTTCTTGGGATCGTATTTTTCTATCTCTTGTAGCACGCGTATAATAGTTGATCCCGTAGCTATCATGGGGTCTACTACAACGATTATTGATTCTTTATCTATACTTGGTAGTTTAATATAACTTAACTCTATGTCAAATAGTATTCCTTTTTCATCTCTTTTAATTGTTTCCTCTAAGCGTCTGGCAACTACTAATCCGACTTTAGCTTCGGGATACGCTTTTAGAATACCCCATGCAAGTGGTATTGACGCTCTTAATATGGGTATTATTACTATTCTATCCTTATTCTTTATAAAGATACCTTTAGCTTCAACATTGAGTGGTGTAATTATTTTCCGTTCAATAGTAGGTAATGATTTACTTATTTCCACACCTATTAAGAATCCCAGTTCTTCGAGAATGCTTCTAAAGACCGGATATGGTGTATTCTTATCTCTCAGAATGGCGAGTTTTTCGCTGATATAAGGGTTCTCTACTATGTGAACTTGCCCAGTATTCACCAATCACCCGCACTTATATTCTGCACGCTTGATTATTTAAATATTAATCTTGTAGGTATGAAAATACTATTACGTTATATACTACTAAATATTTTTGTAATAATTTCCTCAGCGTCTGGTATTTTTTCTTTTACAAGTCTAAAGGCAGCTTCTCTTGTGTTATCTAGTATTCGTTTAACATCGCTGTAGCCATTATTGACATACCTTTTTGCTTGAATAGCAGTTGCTGTTAGATCAGCTATCTTTACTATCAATGCTTCAGTATTCTTTCCTTCAATGTATTCCTTGTATATGTCAATAATGTAGTCTAATCCTATGAATTCATTCAATGCTTCAATTTCGGCCTTTTCTTTAAGATTGCCGATAAATTTCTGAGTATATTTAATTATGTCGCCAATAAACGCTTCCGGGAGATCGTGTATTAGGGCCATTGCTAGTATCTTCTCTAAATTAATCTTTACTTTATCCTTTAAGTCTAACGCTATAACTAGTGCTATTAAAGCTACTTCGAAAGAGTGTTGCGCTACATCTTCAGCAACGGCTTTAGGTACTCCCTCTATAACCCACCCCTGCCTCGGCATATTTTTCAAAGAATTTATTGCCTTGAATAAATTAGCTACAAAGCTCTTCAACTATCTCCCCCGGAATAGTTTTGAACCATCTACATAGGTGTATCGGGAGTATATTAAACAGTTGGAGCAACTATATATTTAGATATAGTAGGGGCTGTTAACTCATGGTCAAGGTGTATAAAGTTAACCCGGAGAAACCCCCTAGGAGTATTATAGAATCTGTTATAGAGGTATTGAGAAAGGGTGGAGTAGTAGTATATCCTACCGATACTGTTTACGGTGTTGGCGGAGACCCATTTAATGAGAATGTAATTGATAGAATATTTGTCATAAAGAGACGTAGTGGAAAACCTTTACCAATACTTGTATCATCTATAGATGTAGTATTAGAAATAGCATATGTATCTGATACAGCACTACGATTAATGGAGTATTTTTGGCCTGGTCCCCTTACACTTGTACTTCCATTAAAAGAAGGAAAAATTCCACGAAAGCTAACATTGGGTACTGGTAAAATAGGTGTACGTATGCCGGCTCATAAAATACCGTTACTACTTGCAAAGGGATTGACTGGGGCAATAATAGGTACTAGTGCTAATATCTCTGGTCGTCCAGCACCTAGAACTGCTGAGGAGGCGCTTAGAGAAATAGGTGAGCTAGTAGACGTAGTATTGGATGGGGGTCCTACACCTGGAGGTCTTCCATCAACTGTAGTAGAAGTCATAGATGATAAAATAAGAGTACTACGTGAGGGCCCTATATCATTAGGTAAAATAAGGAGTGTACTAAAGAAATAGATAATCATTGTGAAGGCTTCAATGGTATTACACAGATGAACCTCAGTAATCTATTACTTGTGTTCCAATATTCATGCTCTACGTTTGGTGGAATATATACGACATACCCCTGACTTACATTGTATTCATTATTTCCTATTCTAATACGGCCTTCTCCTTCTAGAATAAATATCTCGTGTTCCCATGGGTGCTTATGGGCTGGTATATGTCCTCCTGGTTCTACTTCGAATAGTCGCATGGCAAATGTGGGAGCACCATCTTTATCTGTTATAAGCCATCTTATCCATGTTTTAGAAGCATTCTCTACTCTTTCGCGTGGTATTTCAGAGTAATGAACTACCTTTTCCCTCTTCACAGCCTTTCTCCCTAGGATGAATAGTTTGTTCTTACTCTATTTTTATTTAATCCCTATAATATATCACTAAGAAGATGCCGAGTATTGTAATCAACATGTAAATATATGCATCAATCGGCAAGATTTCATTTAGTACTAGTGCCGCTAATATACTGGCCCCTATAGGCTCACCGAGTACAGTTGCTGTTATTATTGATGCTTTAATGTATTTTAGTAAGTAGTTTAATAT
>CAZWTS010000198.1:0-3027 GCA_964637085.1 uncultured Desulfurococcales archaeon
TCGGAGGAAATGCTTTCTTACAAAAAGGACAAAAAGGTACAGCTGAAGATCAATGGAATAATGTTGTAAAAGCTATGAAACAAATAGCAGACATAATTGAACGAGGCTATCGTGTAGTACTAACACATGGTAATGGCCCGCAAGTAGGGAATATCTTAGTGTGGATGGAGGCTGGTAAGGATAAAGTTCCGCCACTACCAATGGATATAGCTGGTGCCATGACCCAAGGATGGTTAGGTTATATGATTATGCAAGCACTAAGAAACGAGTTAAAGAAAAGAGGTATAGACAAGACAGTAGTAGCTGTAGTAAATAGGGTACTAGTAGACAAAAATGACCCGGCATTTCAGAACCCTACGAAATACGTGGGTCCCTACTATACTGAAGAAGAAGCAAAGAAGATAGCACAAGAGAAAGGCTGGGTAATGAAACCAGATCCGCGTGGCGGGTGGAGAAGAGTAGTTCCATCACCGGATCCTAAGGCAAACTTAGAGATAGATGCTATAAAATCACTCGTAGAGGCTGGTTATATAGTGGTTGCAAGCGGTGGGGGAGGAATACCAGTAATAAAGGAAGACGATACAATAAAAGGAGTTGAAGCTGTAATAGACAAAGACCTCGCTGGAGAAGTATTAGCATCTGAACTAGGAGCCGATTACTTTATTATATTAACAGACGTAGAAGGCGCTATGCTAAACTTTGGAAAACCAGACCAGAAGGTAATAGGTAAAATAACTGTAAGCGAGTTGGAGAAGCTATACAATGAGGGGCACTTCCCACCAGGCTCTATGGGACCGAAAGTACTAGCATGTATTAGATTCATAAAACATGGAGGAAAGAAGGCAGCAATAGGTCACCTATACAAAGCATTAGAAATATTAGAGGAAAAAACAGGTACCATAGTAGTACCAGACCAATAACTAATTTGATTAAGCAAAAGTATTAGTTGACAACATATCCATGTTTTTTATGCATCACACTTTTCACTCAATTAAAGTAGTTATCTACACTCGCTTCGGCTTCCATGAACTCATAGCGTATTCTTCTAATACTTTCTCGTATATGCTTATCGTTTGTTCGGCTATTTTATCCCAAGTATATTTATCATATACAATATGGAATCCCTCTTCACCCATTTTTCTTGCGTGTTCCGGGTTGCTAAGTAGTTCTATTATAGCGTTAGCTAGAGACTCTATATCTCCTGGTGGAACCTTAAGACCATTTACACCATGTACAACTATTTCGCTCAAGCCCCCTACATTTGAGACGATAACAGGTTTCCCTATGCTCATGGCTTCAAGTGCAACTATACCGAAGGGTTCGTAGAGGCTTGGGAAAACAGCTACATATGCAGCATTATAAAGTGCTTGTAGCTCAAAATCTGAAACAAATCCAGTAAAGACAACTTTATTATTTACTCTAAGCTCAATGCTTCGTTTCAATAAATAATCCTTCATGGGACCTGTTCCAACGAAAACAAAGAAGACGTCATCTACGATACTGGTAATCCTTGGTATGGCTTCTAAGAGTATGTGTGCACCTTTTTCGTAAACAAGCCTTCCCACAAATAATATAATTCTTTTATCGGGAGGTATTCCGTATTTCTCTAAAACTCTTCTAACTTCATCTTTACTCATCTTTTTGATGGGGTTTACACCATTAGGTATGATATGGATTTTATCTATTGGTGTCGAGAAAATCCTCTGAACCTCTTGCATCATGTAGTTACTACACACTATGACCTTCCATGCTTCATACGTTAAAAGCCACTCTATTTCGTGGATATGTCTTTCAAATACGTTGTGAAGACCGTTTCTTCTCCCATACTCTGTTGAATGAATAGTTGCTATTAATGGTTTTCTATAGAGATGTTTAAGTATTATACCAGCACGAGCAACTAACCAATCATGTGCGTGAATAATATCAATATTAGATCCTGGATAATCAATAATTTTCTCTAATAGTATTTGATTGAATTGGTGGACCCAACTAATAAAATCGGGTGAAGGTATCTTGTACGGGTTTATTCTAATTATAGTAAGATTATCACTGGGTTCTTCAATAACTTCTTCATCGCTAACTGATAATGTACCAACGTATACCCTATGGCCTATCTTAGCAATGTTATGCGAAAGCCAGTAAACATGTCTTGAAAGCCCGCCTACAATTCTAGGTGGATACTCCCAGGAGAGCATTAATATCTTCATTTCAATCACTCTAGTTGAGTAGGAATTCCTCAAGAATCTTAGGGTTATTGGTCATTAGGGGATTTTCTAGTCCGAGACCTAGATTCTTGAGGATAGGTTGGAGGTGTAACTCGTAATCAAATATGAGGTCAGCGTATTTTATTGCATGCCCAAGTAGTTTGTTGTAGGTTTCTATCATTAGTCCGTCGCTACTTGTAAGTAATCTGACATCGGTTTCCGACGGTATGTATACGTTTTTTATCCTACTGTAAATTTTGATTGGTATGGAACCGAGTAGACAGGGTAAACCATAACATACTATTTTATCGAGTCCTTCATCGTGGAACAGTTCGGATAAGATAATCGATATATCGGTGGATTTAATCCATGTTTCTACGATGATATTTGGTATAGAATAGACATATGAAGATATGTTTAGGAACCTAATATTAATTGTAGGTATGCGCGTCTTAGCAATAATTATAACATTAAAACCATGGTATCTCATATTGTGCGCTATAGTATACGATATTAGAGCATTTCCATAATTGAAGTCTGGTTTCTCGGAATAAACTATTGCTATACTCTTCATTTTTGTCCGCCAACTATTATCCATCCTTTATTAACTTATTACACCGATTACTATGGCAATGCCTTTACTTGATATATAGTATGATTTCTTCACTCTTCTAAGATATCCCTCATTTAGTAAATTATTAATTACTTCCATTATTGAATCCTTTGGCACACCTAAATATCTAGCAATTTCATTAATACTAACAGCTTTTGACTCATTTATGGCGCCAAGCGAGTTTAATAGAGAAAGTATAGCCAGCTTGAG
>CAZWTS010000199.1:0-13344 GCA_964637085.1 uncultured Desulfurococcales archaeon
TTACACCATGGAAGATCCCTGCCTTACTACAACTACAATCTTGACTCTCAACTATCTCTAAGAGCTTTAACAAGATTCCACGTGGTATTTCATCTATTTTTTTAAGGAACATATACCAGTTCCAGTAACGCGATTCCACTCCCTTACTTAATGCTTCTCGAAAGGCGTGGAAACAGTAGGATGTATGATGTAATGGTATGTCTAGCACTAGCTTCATATCTTCTGCATGAAGTTTTTCTATGAGTTTTCTTAATACCTTCTTATTACCTAGATACTTGTCTACTTCATAGTAATCAACTACATCATAACGGTGGTAAGTAGTTGAACTAAATATTGGTGTTAAATATATTGCATCAACACCAAGTCTTTTTAAGTAATCTATTCTATCCATAATGCCAAATAGGTCTCCTCCATAATAACCTCGCCTCCGTGGAATGCTATAATCAACAGTGCTCAATGGCTTTATAGGGTACTCTGACTTAGCGAAACTGTCAACAAATATAGAGTAATATACCGCACCTAAGAACCATTTTTCTTTCCCAATTCCGCTTATAGTTTCTGGAACAATATACGCTGGATTATCTACTACACCCTCATTACCGTAATGTATTTTTCTCCCATTAACCTCTAAAACAAATAGATAACCAGTTAACTTACGACATTTTACTATTGCTTCATAATAATCGTTGTATTCATTTGAAAAGGCTTTATCCATAGGAACAATCCTTGTAGAACCATCACACACTATTTTTAACTTAACACCATCGACTTCATCCCTTAAAGTCATTAAACGTATTACTATATAATCTAAGTATCTTGATAGGAAAAGGGAGTCGCGCTCATCGTGAACTATGTATTCTGGATGGAATCCCCTGCCTACTAGGTTCTTAATAGCTGATACCCCTATGTCTGCTACCGATACTGTGAACTCCCTCTTTATCTCGGGGAAAGGTTTGAAACCATCAAGTATTAGTGGGTTTTCTCTATCAACATAGTAATCGTAGCCGTTCTTAACAAACATGTAATGATATATACCGCTCCATAACTTTACTACAACTTCCCCTCTACTATTGTTTTTCTTTAATCGGATTGCACCAGGATGCCACGATGTAAACTCTGAAACCAAATAGAGTGTTTTAGCGTCACTTGGCCAAGGAGTGGAGAATTCTACAATGTATTTACCATAGCGTTTTAATCCTATTCTCTCCCTTCCCAGAACCCGGTACAAGAGCCTTCACACTAGATTCTTAGCTAATAATACTAGTATTTTTAGCTGACTAACACTATTTTAGTCTAGGAGGATTCTCGTGGGAAGAGTTTCACGTGGAGAGCAATGTAGTGTAGAGGGCTGTAGCAATAAAGCAGAATATTCTCTAAGCTATGATGAGGCCAAGATCTTAGAATCCAAGGGCTATAAGCTCCGAATCCAACACAATAGAGTATACTTATGCAGAGAACAT
Organism: uncultured Desulfurococcales archaeon; assembly: GCA_964637085.1. Lineage (GTDB taxonomy): Archaea > Thermoproteota > Thermoprotei_A > Sulfolobales > WANQ01 > JALWGO01. The sequence goes on from CAZWTS010000199.1 coordinate 1,461, forward strand.
TATAAAGAATTGAAAAAGCTTAAGAAAAAGACTGATAAACTAGAAAAATGGAGGAGAATGGGGTAAGACACGCCCTTTAAGCAAGACGGCACGTAAAGACGTTTACAGTACTCATACAATAACAAGATATTAATATGTTAGAGGTGTGAATTAATATTGTCGCAAGGGGTGGGGCGTATTGTTGAAGCACGTATGAATATATATGTTAAACCACATAATGAGTATGCTAAACACCTAATAGAAATAGCGAAAAAATGGCAGAAAAAATGGGCTGAGGAAAAAATATTCAACGCAGACCCTGATCCCGAGAAACCGAAGTTCTTCCTCACAGCTGCTTTCCCATACCCTAATGGACCATCGCATATGGGGCATGCGAGAGTATATAGTATAACAGACGCCTATGCTAGATTTAAGAGAATGAAGGGATACAACGTCTTATTCCCACTAGGATTTCACTATACTGGTACACCAGTTCTAACAATGGCTGAGAAAGTAGCCCAAGGAGACGAGAAACTATTAAAACTATTTAGGAATGTTTACGGTGTACCCGAGGACATTATACCTAAGCTAACAGATCCTCTAACAATGGCAAGATACTTCCACGAAATAAGTAAGTTATCATTAAACGAGACAGGGTTTAGTATTGACTGGAGAAGAGAGTTTACAACCATAGACCCCGAGTTTAAATCATTTATTCGATGGCAATTTGAAAAACTTAGACAAAAGGGATTCCTCATCAAAGGAACACACCCCGTAGGTTGGTGCCCCGTTCACAATATGCCCGTGGGCATGCATGATACCAAAGATGATAAGGAACCAGAGATTGGGGAATGGACTCTATTATTCTTTACCGATGAAGAAGGCGTTATTTATCCTGCGGCAACGCTTAGACCAGAAACAGTTTTCGGAGTAACTAATATGTGGATAAACCCTGAAGTAGACTACGTTAAGATCATTATTGACGGGAAAATATGGGTTGTCAGTGAGCGGGCTGCATTTAAACTAAGATTCCAAAAGAAGAAAATAGAAGTAATAGAGAAATTCAAGGGTGAGAAAGTACTCGGTAAGCGTGTGAGAAACCCAGTTACAGGTGAAAAGGTAGCATTCTTACCAGCGCGTTTTGTAGATCCGGATACTGGTACTGGTATAGTTATGAGCGTCCCCGCTCATGCGCCATATGATTACGCTGCACTCCGGGACCTCAACGAGGAGCTCCTGCGAAAATATGGTGTAAAGAGAGAGGAACTAGAACCAAGACCACTCATAAGAGTTAAAGGCTATGGTGAACTCCCCGCTATCGAAGTAGTTGAAAAAAGAGGTATAAAGAGTCAAGAGGAACGAGACAAGCTTGAAGAAGCGACTAAAGAGGTATACGGTGCTGAGTACAAGTACGGGGTTATGAGGGAGGATATCGTAGGATATGTTGCACAGGATCTAGAAGAACCAGCTCGCTCGTATATTAAGGGAATAGTAAAGACGTGGATTGCTGGAAAACCCGTAAGTGTAGCAAGAGATAATGTTGCAAAATGGTTACGTGAATCCGGGTTTGCAGACATTATGTATGAGATAATGAATAAGCCCGTTTACTGTCGTTGTGGCGCAGAAATAGTTGTAAAGGTACTAGAAGATCAATGGTTCCTTGACTATGGAAAAGAGGAGTGGAAAGAACTTGCTAGAAAAGCTCTCTCCATGATGAGAATAGTGCCGCCAGAATATACGAGTGATTTCAAATATACCATAGAGTGGGTTCAGCGTAGAGCTTGTGCTAGAACACGTGGACTGGGAACAGAGCTTCCATGGAGTCCTGGATGGATTATTGAGAGCTTAAGTGATTCAACCATATACATGGCGTATTATACAGTATCACATAAAATCAAGGAATATGGTTTACGAGCAGAGCAATTAACCTATGAGTTCTGGGACTACGTGCTACTTGGTAAGGGAGAAGTAAAAGAAGTATCAAAGAATACGGGAGTACCAGTAAAGATCCTAGAAGAACTCAGACGGGAATTCGATTACTGGTATCCGTTAGATTCAAGGCATAGTGGTAAAGACCTAATACCTAATCATTTAACATTCTTCATATATAATCATACAGCAATATTCCCTGAAGAAAAATGGCCTAGGCAAATAGTCGTAAACGGATGGGTGCTTTTAAGAGGACATAAGATGAGCAAGAGTTTAGGAAACGTAATACCGCTTAGGATAATGAATTACCTCTATGGACCAGACGTAGTTAGAACAGCCGTATTATTAGCTGCAGAGGTAGGCCAAGATGCTGACTTCACAGATGAATTAGCTGAAAGTGTTTTAGATCACCTTAGGAGATTCGAGGAGACTATAATTAAGCTACATAGAATAGTAGAACAATATTTTAATGAAAAAGCTAAGATAGAGTTAAAGAGAATAGATAAATGGATTCTGAGTAGGCTACAACGAAATATTGAACACATAACCCGGAGTTTTGAGGACGTTAAACTAAGAGAGGCAACCAATACTATACTATATATAATTGACAAAGATGTGAAAAGGTACTTAGATAGGATAAGCGACGAGCTAGGCAGTAAGGAGCGTTCAGCAACCATTGCATGGGTTATAGATAAGATTATTGATACCTGGATTAGGCTTATAGCACCTATAGCTCCACATTTAGCTGAAGAGTTATGGGAGAGAACGGGTAGGAAAGGATTTGTTTCCATTGCTAAATGGCCGCTAGTTGAAAAAGAATACATAGATATTGATGCTGAAGTTTCAGAATATTATTTAGATAAGATAATTGCTGATGTCCGTGAAATAATTAGAGTGACTGGGAAAACTTCTGCTAACCGCGTAGTTTTCTATGTAAGTAGTAGTGACGATTATGCACTACTTCGTAAAGCAATTGAGATGGTTGAGTCAAGTAGGCCTCTAAAAGAGTTTATTAGAGAAATACTCCCAGTGGCAAAAGGTAAGAAGAATATAGCCAAAATTGCGAAAAGATACTATGATCTGGCATCACAAATACCACCATATATAAGAGAATACATAGTAGATAAGATATTAAATGAAAAAGAAATAATAGAAGAAGCTTCAAGATACATAAGTAGGATATTAAACATAGATAGAATAGAAGTCTATGAAGCTAGTGACCCCGACGCACCCAACTATGGTGGTAAGAAGAACCTAGCAATGCCACTAAAACCAGCAATCTACATAGAGTAGTCTTCTACAATAATATACCCATACTCTATTTTAATGTATTTCTTTTCAACTAGTTTCGCTAAAAGTGTTTGAGCGTACCTCTTATCTATTCCAAGCGATCCTACTAATACGTAAACTGCATCACTTCTCTTAAGGGGACCATACTCAGCAATAGCCTTTAAGAGCTCTGATAAGGCACGACCCAATATACCAGAGGGTATAGATGAGACTACTTCTACACCTTTATCGGTAATCCTTAACCTTGTCCTCTTATAACCATAAATTAAAATGTATTCCTTACCTACTTGCTCCAACCTTGCTCTCCTAGCATATAGGATTTTTGGTAGTTCCCCAAGTTTAATTGTAGTGCCAAAAACGAAACGGTAAGATAATAGTTTGAGAGACTTATAATCAATGTTTTCGAGACCGTAGACTAGTACTGGCACCGTGGGCTTAAATCCGGGTTTAAATACAACAGTTTTTTCTAATATTTCATCTGGATCATAGCCCTTGTTTACCGCTATTTTCTCGAGTAACTCTATTCTAATAGGTAACCCCTCAACTATGCCTATATGGTCATATAAATCTGATACCACTAGTAGTGCTTCAAATAATAATATCATGTTAGCTGAAGCATATGGTGATACGAGAATTATCCTCCTTCTCTCTTTAAGATCCTTGAATAATTCCAACAAATCATACCACCAAAATTATCTGGGAATACCGGGTTATATTGCACTAATACATCCTATTAGTAATGCTAGGTAATGTGCAAGTATTATTGATTTTAAGCTAAGCTTCCTATCGATATAGAAGAACGCGTATATGAGACCTAACATTATTGCTCCCAGGGAATAAAAGGGCATACCTATACCATACCATAAACCATAAGCGATAGACGATAATACACGTGAGTACCTTAACCCCCGCGAGGAAAGCACCTTTACACCATAACCTCTAAAGAACATTTCCTCACCTATAGCTAAAACTACAGGATATATTAGAGCATAAACATATCGTAGAATGAGAGGAAAACTCGTGTATAAATATCTAAGTAGTCTACCATAATCTTCAATGCGTTTGAAAAAAATAGTACTAGTCAAGTATTCTTGTACGGCGAAAACAACTATTGTCGCAAATATCAATAAAAGTATCTCTAGAAAACGCGACTTATCTAGAGAACCTAGTATGTCCTCTAGAAGGAATGATGATCTCTCATAAAGCTTCATCGAAATAAATATTAGCACTAGAGAGGACACCATCATGGCCCATATAACTATATTAAACCTAAATGAATAGTACTCCAGACTATTAAATCCATAGATAAATATACCGTAAACATCTATGACTACAATAAGTATTGCAGGTGCAAAGAGTACGAGCAATAAATTCCCTAGAGAATCCTTCAAGCGAACTACACCCAGCTCTATTCTTAAGATACTAAGTCATAATAAAATTATATAAGACTAAGAGAACCGTAAAATACCATGTATGCAGATGCTCGTGCGTGATGTAGCCCGAACCCACTAACCCTCAATTCTCTGAGGGGATGATGTAACGTAGGCCTAACTGAACAATACAATAACGTGACTTAACTACTGGAGGGGTTATGTTTTGGGTAGAAAGCTAACCATATTTGCTCACGGTGATTCAGATGGTGTATCAGCTGCTGCCATAACTGTTGCCGCCTTAAGGAAAAACTATGATGATATTAAAGTATATTTTAGCCACCCAGCAGGGCTTTATAATGATCTAAACGAATTCTACAACGCCGATTCCGACCTAGTTATACTTGACATAGCTCTAAGCGAACTCCACCTAGGAAATATATTTAGAATACTCAGGGATGCCTCGAAGAAGAACAACATAGTATATATAGATCATCACCCGGAGCCTCTAAATATAAGTATAAAGGAACTACCTGGGCAAGTATTTCATAGACTTGATGCCTCTACATCAGAGCTCGCATATCGTTTCTTCGAGGAATACTTAGACCATGACATGGTTAGGGTAGCTCTTTACGGTGCTATTTCGGATTATTTAGATGAAACACCTTGGGTTAGGCAAGAATTAGAGTACTGGGATAAACGAGACATATACTATGAGGCCGGCGTACTGAGCCAGGGATTAGAGGGTTCCCGTAGACTCCATGATTTTAAACGCCATATAGTCATACATTTATCTCAAAATAGACTTCCGAGCTCATTAAGTGAACTACTCGTACGTGCACTAATAGAGAGCGTTAATAACGAAGAGCTAAGAAAGTGGGTTAAGAAGAATGTTGTAAAGAAGAATAAAATTGCTTACGTTATAGATCCCCCGGGAAGTATTAGTAGAGCCGCTATATATTCGAGAGCTATAGCCGATACTCTAGTAGGTATCGCTATAAATAGGAGGAAGGGATTCGCCGAAATGAGTCTTAGAGCGAAGAAAGGAATCATTGATTTAAACTTGGTTTTGAGAAAAATAGCGCCACAGTTCAATGGGAGCGGTGGTGGTCACCCCTTTGCAGCTGGTGCAAGAATACCGCTAGACAACCTTGACGCGTTTTTAAGGAAGTTCGAATCTGAAATAGAGAAAATAAGTTAGAGACCTAGGAGGGTTCAGCGTAGCTCAGCCTCTACATCCCGGATACGGTTCGAGACCCTATACTTTTCATCACAATACCTTCTGAGAACGATAATTATATGCCTGGATTTTTACTCTTCGCTCTCTTCTAATCCTCTCATAACGTACTCACGCATAGCCCATCCAAAACTCTCTGATAATATCAGGATGGCTGCGTGAGGTGGAATTACCCCCCGTTCAGTTATTATTGCATCAATATACTCGGGTGGCGTTACATCAAAAGCTGGGTTTAGAACCCTTATACCGGGGTTCTTCTCCAACCACTCCCTACTTACCACTTCTGTTGGATCTCTTAGTTCTATTTTAACTAATTCTCCGACAAGCGTCATTGGACTAAACTTATAAGTTTCAGCGGCAACGAGGAACATCACGTCGGCTTCATGGGCTGCTAGGGCTAACTGACTTGTACCTATCTTGTTTACTAAAGCACCATTACTTGCTATAGCGTCGGCGCCCACTATTACTTTATCTGCTTTCTTTATTATTAGTCTCATAGCGGAGTCGGGTACTATTGTTACATCTACACCTGCTTCAGCTAGTTGTGTACTAGTTATCCTACCCTGAAACTTTGGTCTTGTTTCGTCTGAGAATACCTTTATCTTTTTGCCTTGCCGGTGAGCCTCTATTATTACGGAGACTGCTACCGAGCTATGGCAATGGGTTACTATAACGTCTCCATCGCTTATCATCCTTGCACCGTATTCAGCTATTCTTTTAACTGCTTCAAGACTTTTCTCTATGAATTCGTTAGCTGCTTCTACAACTATCTTCCTGAGTTCTTCTAAACTACCAGTACTATTACGTAACCTATTCATCACGAACATTACAGCATTGGGCAAGCTTACAGCAGTCGGCCTAGTGTTTAATAATATTCTCGCTATGTGTTCCATATAGTCTTTGAAATCTCTACTACTTCCACGATATTGTTCAGCCGCTATACGTAGTGCTCTAGCAACACTCCTAGCTATTTTGCCGGCTCCACGTATTTTCATAGTTCTTATATCTTCTGCTATTTCTAATACTTCTTTAGGTACTTGATACATTAGAGCACCCCTATGCTATGAATATATAGGTTAGAATACTGGGTCTTAAACATGGTGCAGGGGTGTAATATATGGTTAAACTAGAAATAGATAATAAAGTAATTGAGCAGATAGCGTCAGACGAATGCTACTATGTATGCAAAGACTATAACATCAATGACGCTATTGACGAAATAAAAGGCCTGATATCCCTCGAAGAAGACTTTATCACTATTGAAGGATGCCCCGCTTGTATTATCAGAGAACGTGTTGCAAGAATAAAAACCAAGACCTATATGGCTATGACGCCCTCTGGCTCGTTTATAGAGTTTTACCTAGTAGACGATACTGTCTACGAGATAATGAGTGAGGAAGGAGCACGCCCAATAATTATTGTTACCGCTTATAGGCTATCAAAAATAGATGAGAGGCTAGAAGAGCTTAGAATGCAAGCCCTAATAACAGAGGAGGATGTAAAAGAGTTATTAAAATGGAAGACTCTAACTGATTAGCGGTCTAAACTTTAACGCGTACGGAATTACACCATATTCTTCTTTACGGTTAATCCTCCTAAGAACTGCCTCCACCTTCATCCCTATCTCTACACTATGTGGATCCACATCGGTTAGAGGAGCAAACACTTTTACACCGTTTTCGAGTTCTACTATTGCGAATATTAGTGGTGTTTGATCACGGTATCCTACTGGCGGGTCGTGAAGAATAGTATATGATATGACGGTTCCTCGTTTTGGTAATTCTATTTCCTCTAGATCACGTGATCCACATTTCTCGCATACTGGTCTGGGAGGATAGTATATTGTTCCACACTTCTTACACTTAACCCCAATTAACCTATATCTGGCTTGTTTTTCTCTCCAGATACGTGCGGGATAAGTCATGGACTATCACCTTGAGAGAATAGTTATAGTTATAGTTGTACCAGCTCCCCCAATACTTTGCGCCAACCCTTTTTCGGCATTATCTACTCTTACACCTGGAAAGTCTCCTCTCAACTGCATTGCTATCTCCATTATCTGATAGATTCCTGTAGCACCAACTGGGTGTCCTCGTGCCTTTAGACCTCCACTTGGATTTACCGTGGGCTTATCACCGAGGTGGAAGGCTCCTTCATTAAATAACTTAGCAGCTTTCCCCTTCTCAGCAAAACCTAGGTCTTCGAGGCTTATGAGTCCGAGTATGCTGAAGGCGTCATGTAGTTCTAATACGTCTAAGTCCTTGGGCTTAATATTAGCCATCTTGAATGCTTGTTCACCAGCTTTTATAGTGGCTACTAGCGTATCAATATTCTTTCTCGCAGCCACATAGATATTATCCGTAGCCATACCTACTCCAGCTACTCTTATTGGTGTATCAGTTATCTTTCTTGCAACGTTCTCCGAGGCAAGTATTATAGCTGCAGCACCATCGCTTATAGGACTAGCGTCTAATAGTCTGAGTGGATAAGCGATTATACGTGAACTCAATACTTTTTCTCTAGTGACCTTGAATCTTAGGTGGGCATAGGGATTCTGAGAAGCATATTCATGCATTACTACGGGCCATTCCGCTAGATCCTCGTAATCTATGCTGTACTTATGCATATAGTAGTGCATAATTAACGCGTTTATGCTAGTAAAGCTTGCACCGTAAAATGCCTCATATTCAGCCTCTGCTGCCTTTGCTAGTGCTGCCGTAGTACCACTACTACGGGCATCGCTTAGTTTTTCAACACCAGCTGCCATGACTATATCGGCTAGACCAGATGCTACGAGTGCATAAGCTGTATAGAATGCTGCTCCACCACTGCCACATGCTGCCTCGACTTTGAATGCGGGTATTCTCCCTAAGCCAGCGTAGTCTGCGAGGTATGCGCCTAAGTTATCTTGATCTTGTAGAGAACTACTGGTTTCATTACCTACTACAAGGGCTTGAGGCATATTGTTTCCGGCATCCTCTATTGCTTTCCAGGCAGCCTCTGCAAACAGGTCCTTTAAGCTACGGTGATAAAGGCGTCCTATCTTTGTATAACCTACACCAACTATGTAAACCTTCCTCACGAATATAGCAACCTCACACACCGTGTAGGAGGAGGAAAATATAAGTGCTATTGTCTTAGTAGTCCTACGATAATAGTCGAAGAATAAACTAGGGGAATACTCAGTTAATACTATTAGGTTGCTGTAGCAAAATATTATCAGTGAAACCATAAATCTGGAAAGATGATTAGTATGGCGAAATATCTCAGAAGTCCTCCGCGTATAAAGATTCTTGAGGCCCTTGGAGCTATAGCCGACAAACGTATAAAATTAATTGATGAAAGAAGAGCTGAAGTAATTTCAAGCGATGGCACGAGAAAGTATACGGTGATAGTAGACTATAATGCAAGGAGGGTTTTCAGTAATGATAACGGTACAAGATTTAGAGGATATGTTGGCTATCCTATAATAGCTTTCTTAATGCTAAAGGGAATTCTACCATTTGATGAAAGACTAGCCCAAGCATTAAAGGATATTCCTTGGAAAAAGTTAAATGAAACCTATAAGAGGTATGCTATTGTAGAAGAAATAGTCAAGAAGAAGGCATTAGAGAAAGGAGTGATGCCCTCTGAACTAGATGCTTTTGTAGAAAAATCTATGAGACTTCTACGTTCACTAAAACTAGTTTTCGACGAGAAACTAGTTGAGGAATAATCTATTCCTTAACTCTCTACCATTCCCCCCTCTGGTACTAGTGATTGAGGGACACTACTACTCTCTTTTTCCCTCATTATGACTACTCTGCGAGGATACGGTATTTCTACACCATATTCCTTGAACCGCTTATGTATCTCGATTATTAGTTCGCTCTCAACGACTGGTTTAAGCCAGGGGTACTCTATGTACGCATATAATCGTAGATTTACGCTATTTTCACCAAACCCCCTAACTATCACTACTGGATGTGGTTTAGGTAGTATTTTTGGATGATCAAGTGCTGCTTCCAGCATTGCCTTTATCGCTAACTCTATATTACTTTCATAGCTTATTCCAACATCTACTACAGCAGCAACTCTCCTTCTTCCCAAACTATAATTAACTAATTCCTTGTTCAGTAGTATCTGGTTTGGTATAACTATACGTCTACCATCAAGTGTTACAAGTCTTGTATGAGTTAATGTTATGTCCTCTACACGAGCAATAGAACCATTGTATTCTAGAACATCACCTACACGAATCGCTTGGCTAAAAACCATTACTATACCTGCAATTATATGGCCGAGACTATTTTGTGCTGCGAGACCGAAAATTACAGTTATTGCTCCCGCAGCATAAGCTAGCATTACTGACGCTTGACCTAGTTCTGGGTACACTATTTGTAGCATATCAAAAACCATTATTGTAGCAGCTATTGCCGCTGAAACATTTATCATTATACCGAGTATAGATGCTAGAGACGGTTTTTTAGAACCCATTTGTTTCAGTACTATTGTTTTTAGGAGTTTAGCTACATAATATGCTCCAATGATTCCAACAATATATAGTAGTATCATCATTAGTGATTCATCAGATGGCAATACCATTAACTATACTCCCTCAAAGAAAACTATTTTTCGTAGAGGTAGAGTACTTAAGCTAGCGTGCTCATCAACTACTAAGATCTAGTGAAAATACGGGGTCGGCGGTAATGGATAATGCTTTAAGGAAACAATTGGCTAGGATAAAAGTTGTTGCAACAGATGTAGATGGCACGCTTACTATTGATAGAGGAAACTATTTGATACATAGAGATGTTATTGATGCTATAAGGGAACTCGAGGAAAACGGTATAAGGATAATTTTTGTCTCTGGCAATACTATACCTGTACTCTTTGGACTATCAAGGTATCTTGGAACCACAGGGCCAGTTGTAGGTGAGAACGGTTGTCTCGTGGGCTATAGAGAGAAAATTTTCCCCGTATGCTCGAGGTCTACGAGGGAACTAGTAGACCTTATACTTAGAGAATTTAGTGAGGAGTTAACACCTTCATGGCAGAACAAGTATCGTGAATACGATTATGCGTTTAGACCAAGGATAAAGAGTCCTAGAGTCCACAGAGAACTCACCGAGAGGATTAAGAGGTTCCTAGAAGAGAAGAAGATTACATGGGCTAAAGTAGTTTCATCTGGATTTGCTATACACTTAATACCAGTTGATGCTGGGAAAGATAAGGGTCTATTAAAAGCTCTCGAAATAATAGATGTAGACAAGGAACATGTGGTTGGTATAGGCGATGGCGCTAACGATGTTGAAATGTATAACGCAGTGGGTCTGCGAGTAGCGGTTGCAAATGCAGACGAAGTGTTAAAAAAGAATGCAGACATAGTGTTAAGTGAGCCTAGTGGTAGAGGATTCGTTGAATTAGCCAGACTAATATTGGATGCTAAAAAGAAGAATAACAGTGATGAACATCCCGAACACTCTTGAGCCGTAAGGCTATGAAATGGCGGTGGCTGTCTGATTTAAACTACAAATTCAATGTAATCGTCTATAGTTTTTGAAACCATCTTCAACAATGATTTCTAGTAATTCCAGCAACTTAGTCATGTCGTCTATACTTACTAGCTCCGTTGTACTATGAGTATATTTCGTCGCGACACCTAATGCCAATATATTCACATTAACCCTCTGGAAAGCAGCCGCATCAGTTCCACCACCAGCTGATGCTAATTGCAGTTTTATTTCATTACTCTCTGCTAGTTCCACTACGTATCTCACAAGTCTTGGATTCAGTATAGCCGAGTTATCGACAAACCTAATAGTGGGGCCCTTACCAGGCGCTAAAGATCCCGTTATAACCGGGTTACAGCAAGAGGTAGTATCCACTGATATAGCATAGTCTGGTTTAAGTGTATGTGAGAGAGCTAAAGCCCCCCTTAAACCGACTTCTTCTTGAACAGTCCACGCAATATATAGTCTGCCTCGAGGATTTACCCTACCTTTATGGATTCTACGTGCGAGCTCTAGTAGCATAGTGCAGCCAAATCTATCGTCTACCGAGCGTGTAGCAACTATTCTCCCCCCATTTAATAGAGACC
>CAZWTS010000200.1:0-20642 GCA_964637085.1 uncultured Desulfurococcales archaeon
CCCGGCGTTTTTTCTACTAATACTAATACTTATGCCTACACTATCTATTGGAGCAGTAGTACGGGGACCCAATAGTGATGAAGCCTTAATGACATATACTACTATGGATCCCGAAGAATTATTTGAGATCTTAGGCTCAGAAATAGATGCATCTTTCAATAAATATAATTATACGGAGATAGCACCATATCTTGAAGCATATGAAAACGTTAAAACTGCACTAGTACGAGATTTAACCTATGACCTATTATTGAATCCAGCACCAGTATACGAGAAAGACTATACTGGCAATCTCACAAGGGAAGAAGTAGCCGTACTCGAAGGAGTTCCCGTAGAAACTATTGTATCTATAAAGTATAACGAGTCTAGTGATACTACACATGTAGGTTTTGGAGCTTATCCGGGTGTAGGGATTAATCCTTTTGCCTTCCGGGAAATACGTTATGCAGTAAATTTTCTAATAGATCGTGAATGGGTTGTACGAGAACTCTTAGGAGGATATGGTGAACCGAAATACTTCTTCTTAAGTCTAAGAGAACCCATGATGTATTATCTATTAGACATATACTTGGAGCATAGGTTCCCTTATTCAGTAGCTATAGCGGAAGACTATATTGAAGACGTATTTGAAGCTATTGGAGTAGAGAAAGTAGACGGTATGTGGTATTATGATGGTGAGCCAGTAAACATTACCTTCTGTATAAGAATAGAAGATTCTAGGAGAAATATAGGTGATCGCGTATCAGTATTATTAGAAAACATGGGTTTCACAGTTACGGAAGTCTACTTAAACTTTACAGAAGCTTTACCTCGCGTCTATTTTACTGATCCAAGAGATTTTCAGTGGCACATCTATACTGAAGGCTGGGTAATGGGGAGTCCTATACAATTGGATCGAGGCCTCATATCATTTATGGGCTCTGCTTGGTCTGGTATGCTTCCTTCAGCTGTATGGGAGTATGAAAATGAGACTATAGAAGAACTCACAAAGCAAATATATAATGGAGAGTTTACCGGATTCGACGACTACTTATCAAAATATCGTATGGCTACTCAGATGATAATACAGGAGAGCATAAGAGTATGGATAGCAGATGAATATCGTATACAAGTATTTGCCGACTATGTTGGAGGGGTAGTAAGGGGTTGGCGTGGCATAGAGAATATATTGGCCATAAGATCTATGGTTAATCCTTCAACTAATACTATACGGATAGGATACTCTGATGATGTAGCTCCAACAACACATAGTGCTTTTAAAGGAAACTCATACGCGTTCACTCGGAGTATTCTAGGGGTGCTAGTAAAGAATACTATATCGGATCCGTTCGTAATAGTGAACCCGATAACAGGATCATATGATGCCTTTAGGACAAGCTTCGAAGTAGAAGCTACAGGAGAGTCTCCAGGAATCCCCGTCCCAAGTAATGCGATCATATGGGATGCAGAAAACAATGAGTGGAGTCTTGTTGGAGAAGGAGTATATAGTAGAGCAGTAGTTAGGTATGACCTAAGCAGTCTCATAGGAGCCCACTGGCATCACGGGATAACTATTACTTGGGCCGATGTTTTAGCGACTTGGGCTTACACTTGGGAGACAGTCTCAGATCCAGTAAAGTCTAGTATTGAAGACAATTCAAGCTATCATGGATTCTTCACTAATATTAAAGGTATAAGAATAAACACTGTTGAAAACATACTTGAAGTATATACAGACTACTATGACCCATTACTTCCCGAAACTATAGCTGTAGAGGCTCAATTACCCCTACTGGTACCATTAGAGTTATGGGAGGCTTCCTCATATCTAGCATTCAATACAAGCGATTATGCATTAACTTACATGAGAAGCCGTAATGATGGAATACCGTTTCTAGACTATAGTAACACTAGCCACGCAGATGATATTAGATTAGTCTTAGAGGAATTCTACAATAACGCTACAGTATACAATGAGGTATCAAAGTATACGACTATAAATTCTACTAATTACTTATCATTCGATGAATTCCAAGACCGTATTAACGCTTCAATAGACTGGATAACTCTACATGGAAACTCCTGGATTAGTGATGGAGCATTCTATGTAGACTCTATGAGTGAAGACAGTATCAATTTAATAGCTTTTAGAGATCCATTATACCCGTTTACATCCGAGGACTTTTACCAAAAAGCCTACCAAGCGAATATTACCGATGTAGATATCGATCCACTAACAATAGGAGAATCTAGTGAAATACGCGCTTTAATAGAGGGACCGGAATCCTTAACTGTTAAATACGCAGTGAAAATAGTTGGAGCATTAAACGTATTGTACCTTGGAGATGCTGTTCAAGTAGATGATAATATGTATAGAATAGATATCCCAGCAAGCCTTACATCAACACTAAATAATACTAGCCTATATGAACTAGTAATAGTTGCTTTCTCCAAGGAAAACGCTACCTATGATGTAACTGTAGCACCACTACCTGTTGGACCAAGCGTCTATACGGAAGATGTTGTAGAAAGCGGGGAAACAGGGACCATAACGGCTAATTCCACTAACACCAATGTTACCGTTACAGTTGAAGCCAATGATACAGTTTCAGTATATGTATCGGTTTTCGATCAAGCAGAACCAGTATCTGGTATCGATGAACCCGAGGGAACAGAGTTTACTGGTTACGCAGTAGACGTATACGTTAACGATACCGATGCAGTAAACTGGCCAGTCTACGTAGAAATAGAATACAATGAATCAGCACTACCAGAGGGAGTATCAGAGGACAGTCTCGCAATATACTACTATAATGAGACACTAAGGGCTTGGCAGAAATGTAGTAATACAGGTGTGGATACTGAAAGCAATATTGTATGGGCATATATTACTAGAGAAGAATATGAAGCTGGTATAGGAAACGTCTTTGGAATCTTAGGTGCAATACCTATTGGCGGAGAACTAAGAATGTATGTTACGGGAAGCAGCTGGTCTACCCAATATGTATTACTGGTAATATTAGCTGTGTTAGCATTATCGTCCATAACAATGTACCCGTTTAGAAGGAGAAACAAGAAAAACAATTGATTTTCTCTCCCGGATTAAATCATGCTATTTTTTACGCCTAACAATAATTGCTAATGCTATTAGAGAGATTAATCGTCTAAGTCTATGTAAAGAGGTCTCGTACCAAAATCTTATTACTACTAACGTTAGGCATACTATCATTAAACGATAATTATACGTTCAAGTGTGTTCCATTAACTTCGAGTTTTAGTGATGAAGGCTGCATCCACCCACCATAGTCCAACGGCCTAGTCTCAACAACTATACTACCTGTAGTTAGAGAAGCCACACCAGTTATAGTGGTCCCTATAAACCCGTTGACAGCTATGAATAATAGTAGAATGGCGGGTATGGTATTTTTGCTTTTATTCAAGGTATTCTACCTATATGTTTGGGAAAAGCAGAATACAATATATAGTACCTTGTGTAACAATTCTACATAAAGGATATAGTTCATGTAGAGTATTTTATAAGATTCTTAGAGGGATTCCATAGAGGCTGATACAATGAGTAGGGCTGGATGGTCTTCGGGGATATTTATTGGGTGTATGTTTATTGGCCTTGGTATAGGCATGGTCTTCGGGCATAGTGGTGCTGGTGTTCTCATAGGAATGGGTGTGGGATTCATATTATCAACTATACTAGGTGGAGGCAATGATAATGGTGTAAAACACTTAGAGTTTAAACCTAGTATCGGCTCACTTGTTATGAGTTTTATAGGATTATTCTTCATACTACTTGGTTTAAAGACTCTAGGAGTTCTAGAATTCCCCGAGATATCATCGAATATTCTCTGGGGTGTTATTCTCTTATTGCTCGGCTTAGCGTTTATAGCTGGTTCTATTAGAGTATTTAGGAGCAGATAGATTCTTTTTAGTGGGCTTTTAGTGGGATAAAAGTGTAGGAATCCTACACTAGTATATTATAATACAAGTCTGCCTTGACCTTAGAGGTTGATTATTTGCATACAAGTAAAAATATCCTAATAGCATCAATAATACTATTCATTTCAGCATCAATAATGTCTATTCCATTAGTGAGTGGAACAGTATTATCGAATCCAGCAACTATAAACGACCCAGTAACTTTTGGAGGATTCCATGACCTACAGGAGGTATCGGTAACAGATAATGGAACCCACCTAATAATACATGTGCAAATGAATGGAACGAAACCAGTATTTACGAGTACATCCTATAGGTTAGAAGCAAATCGTCAGTTCCACTTAGATGCCGACGACAATATTAGTACGGGTTTCCAACCATCGTATCTATGGCTTGCCGCGTATTATCAAGACTTCCCTATAGGATCTGAAGCATTTATTGATATGAATGATACTGGAGTAGTAATGACGGTATATAATCCGGATGGATCAATAGCTTATACGATAAACTTAAACTATGTTAGTAATAGTAGTGGCTTCTACACATACATACCCCTATCAACATTAAACTTATCAGTAGACGATGTAGTAAGGATCCGGCCCTTCAACTTTAAGACAGAAGTATACGACTTCCTACCAAACGCTACTAACGTAACCATGGTCTACGCTAACATAACAGTTGATGGCGACCCGAGTGATTGGAACTCTAGCATGCTTGTATCAACGGATTCAGGCGATAATGTAACAATAACGTATCCAAACTTTAATGCAACAGCCTTCTACGCAGCTGTGGGAAGCGAGTTCTTCTACATGATGTTTAACTTCACATCGATTAATACAGTCTATTATACTAATCCAATAGACCACACGTTTTCAGGAGAGAAACTACACGTATACTTAGATGAAGACAATGATGGTAACCCAGAATACTATCTACGCATGACTCCAGGGTTCGTTGACGTATTCAATGTTAGCGGTGTTTTCTCACTCATAGGCAGGTATCCCCGTATAGGTGGAGACTATGACTGGTCTACGTCTACGAGTAACGTTGAGGTAGGTATTAACCTATCAATCCTAGGGTTAAGCAATGCTAGTGTAGGCAACTTATCTTTCACTAAAGTATACTATCATGTATCTATATACGATGAAGTAGTACCGTCAAGTGCTACAGGATACGGTTTAATGTATAAGATTGGTAGTGGAGGATACTTCCTCTACTCCTATAATGCTTACTCTAATACTCTCAATGGCTTAGCAACAGTATCTCTAGGAGACCTTAATATGACCTTTAATACTAGTTCTAGTACGGTGTTGAAAGCAATAGAGTTGAATGAGAGTCCTACGCTGAATAGTATACTAGGATTAGTTGTAAGCAAATACTATAAGTTCATAGTAAAGAACGAATCAGCTATCATATGGCCTATAAATGCTTCAATAAACTATAATGAAACCCTACTAGCAGCCAACAGTATTAGTGAAGATAGTCTAAGAGTATACTATTACAATGGATCCCTCGGTAGATACGTGCTAATACCCGCAAACAATACAATAATAGATACTGTTAACAATAGAGTATACTTCAATATAACCCAAGACATCTACGATGCTGGTAGAGGCGATCCAGTAATATTACTTGGAGGTCCTCCTCCAGTAGGCGGAGAACTAGTAGTCTATAAGACGATAAGCGAAGGTAATGCTAGTATAATAGTACTAGTATTAGTAGGCTTAACAGCGATAATTATTAGTGGAACCCTAGTATACAAGCACAAGAATACAGGCAAGTAAGCAATAATAGTTGAATAAAAATATTCCAGCTTTTTCCTACTCAACTACCTATTTATGTTTAACCTATCCAACCCTCCTATGGAATGTTCTTCTCTAATTAATTTATTCCCACTAAGTCCTTCTAAGTAAAAACGGCGAGTAAATGCATGGATTACGTGGTAGTGGAAACCTTAACAAGCTATACCATAACGGTTTTTGACATAAAACAGCATTCTCCTTCGGGAATGTATTTTTTCTGTATATGAAAGATACACTATGTTTTTAACTCATGTTCTCAATCAGTATTCTAAGTGTATTGGAGTTGAACAAGTATTGAAGATTCACTTAATTGTACTGGGACTACTACTCGTAGCCCTGTTAATGTCTACTGGTGTAGGCTATTCAATGTGGGCTAGTAGGCTGAGGGTAAACGTAAACATACATATGGCTGATGACGATAAACCATTCATAGACTCATATAAGGGGTTTATATGTTGTGAAACAAGTTGCTGTGACCACGACCACTGCCACCACGGCTGTAATAACTGTAATAGCAATGCCTTAGATGATAATAGTAGTGGAGACTTGGGCACACAATGCCACCATTGCCATCCTCCTACAGACTGTAACTGTAAGGGCTTAGAAGACGATCAAATAAGCCTCGTAGACAATAGTAGAACAATACTATTAACCAACCTTGAATGCGAGGATAACTGCCACTGCTGTTGCCACGATAACCACGATGACGATAGTATAGGTGATCCGAGTATACAGGGTACAGATGATATTGGCATTCAATGCCACCACTGCTGTCATGACTGCTCTACTAATATGTCTATATGGGTCGGACTAGTAATCAAGCATGAAGGAGAAGTACCAGTAAGACTTAGTGGAGTAGAAGTAACCGTTAATGGAGCCTACAATGAAATGTTTACGCAGTACTTTAGCTATGGACCATTTACTACGAGTTTCCAACAGTATTGGGGATACATAGATCCATGTAATCTCCCCCTACCAGGATACCACGACGATATCGTACTTGATAACGGGGATAAAATGATATTATTCATTAACGTGAAGTTAACTAATACGTCATCTATATCATCTATAGCGATAACACCAGTATTTACAAACTGGAACGAGTAATCTTATACTCCCACTCTAGTAGGCTGTAGTAGGGTATTTTAGGGAGAGACTAGTTCTCATATCCACTAATAACGGCGGAGCATACTCTATGGTATGCGTGGTGCAATCACGGTGTCTACTCGTATGAGAATACTATTGGTTACGTTAATATTAGTCATAGTATCAATTATAGGGTTCATAGTCTTCCGCTATAGCAGTATGAGCGAGGGAACCCAGAATCCCAGGATAAGTATTGAGAGCCTCGGTAATGGTGTTATTAGGCTTGAATCCTTCGATGTAGATGATCTCATAAGAATGTTTAATCACTCGAAAATAGTTTTCTCGCAAACCTATAGTAATGGTACTAGTGATTCATCATATATAGTTATAGATAGAGTAGGCGAGGAGGAAATAAATGGTACACCTGTATACCGTATTAGAATAGAAGCTGTATCAGCTAGCAATAAAAGTATAGCATTCATATGGATAACGAGAGACTTCTCAAAAATACTAATGTTTAGATCCGGGGGGCTAGAATATGCTAATGAAACAGCTGAATACTATGGTAGAAT
This sequence comes from uncultured Desulfurococcales archaeon, assembly GCA_964637085.1. Taxonomy (GTDB): domain Archaea; phylum Thermoproteota; class Thermoprotei_A; order Sulfolobales; family WANQ01; genus JALWGO01. Next base: position 7,391 of record CAZWTS010000200.1, read on the forward strand.
AGTATTAAGTGCTCCATCCTTTGTTTTAACAGCCATGCAGATGAGCGTATTATTCGATATAAACATATCGAATGGAGAAGTGAGAGCTACTGGGCTCTACTGGAATATTACATCATTCAATGAATCCCAGCTAGAACTAAATGGTAGAGAATACACCGTCATATCGGGTAAAGCAGTTAAAACAAGCAATAATACAACGAGAGAAGTATTATTTAAAGCAGTAAACATTAACGATGAATGGTACCTACTATACGTTAAGGTAATAAAACCCGATGAAACCTATACTATAAGCATAGAAGAACTATCATAGAATTACTAAAAATAATATTAGAGGCAGGGAACGCATGGTATAAGGTCTTCTTCATCTAAGTCATCCTATTCGTTAACTGGTTCAATTCTAATTGCTTCTACGGGGCAGTTATCTGCTGCTTGTTTAGCTTTCTCATAGAGTTCCTCGGGGATTATCCCAACTGATTCTTTCTCACTAGTTTCTACTTCATAAGGCTCCCTTACCTTATTCTTACCATTATCTGATCCGAGCTCAAAGACTTCGGGAGCGAGTACTGGAGCAACACCACATGCTATACATTTTTCTCTATCAACTACTACACGGTATCTCCTTGTCAAGAAAACACCTGGTATAGTAGCGTTATACTTCTATTAAAAACTAATGCTCCCGGAAAACAATGCTTAGCATAAACTCTAGTCTTAGAGGTAGGATAAAAACCGACATTAAGCTACGAGGATTCTTTTAGAGAAATAAAGGGGAACCGAGAAAAACAGTATGTATTACTGTTTTATATGTAGGGCCATATCCCCTTACCCTTATAGCTGAACACTATGGTTTTCCACGCTGTAACGTATTCTATACTATAGCCTATACCCTCTCTCCCTATACCTGATTCTTTTCTTCCACCAAAGGGATAGTATCCTACACCGTGTCTAGGGTACTCGTTTATGTATACTGCTCCAACATCTAGGTATCTTACGATTTTCCTTATTTTCGCTAAATTATATCCGAATACTGCTGCATCGAGACCGTAGGGTCTATTATTTGCTATTTTAATTGCTTCGTCTAGGTCTCTAAAACTAGTTATTAGTGCTACTGGAGCAAATATTTCCTCACGGTATAGTTTTAGTTCGGGTAGAATGCTTTTATCAGCGACTTCTATTAGTGTTGGCTCGACATAAGTTGGGCCAAGTCTACGTCCCCCATAGAGTATTTTAGCTCCGAGTGAAACTGCTTCTTTTACGGCGTCGAGCATTTCGTCTACGGTTTCCTTGTCTATTAATGGCCCCATAACTACTTCTTCGCTCCGTGGGTCTCCAACACTTATAGTGGATAATTTGTCAACTATTTTCTTCTTTAGCTCATCGTATACGGGTTCTTCTACGAGTACTAGTTTTATCGCATCACATCTCTGACCGCTATAACTAGTAATCCCAGTAACAATATTGGCTGAGGCTTCATCTAGATCAGCGTCATCCAATACTATTACTGGGTCGCCGCCGCCAAGCTCCATTATGAATTGTTTAATACCAGCTACCGATAAAACATGTTTACCAGTCTTAGAGCTACCAGTAAGATTAATTACCTGTATTCTATTATCTGCTACTAGTCTATCGCTCTCTGATCCAGGTATAGTGAATACTGCGAATGCTTCCGGAGGGAAACCAGCTTCTTCTACTATCTTAGCAAATAATAGTATTGGTAGGGGGTCTGCTGATGGAGGCTTAACTACTACAGCATTACCAGCAATAGAGCTGTAAACGAACTTGTTAACTGTATCAAATAACGGGTAGTTGAAGGGTATAATGTTTAATACTACTCCATAGGGTTCACGTCTAACAACAGCTTCTGTTTCAAGCGTGTGGATAGTCCAGTCACCTGGAATGTATTCGCCGAAAATCTTACGTACATCTAGCTCGGCTTTACGCAATCGCTCAATAGCTGCAGAAACTTCTCCTAGAGCCTGCTTCCTAGTCTTACCGGCATTAATCATTAAGACTTTAACGAATTCTTCACGGTGCTCCTCCATTAAATCAGCAATACGGTACAATAACTCCAACCGCTTCTCTCCAGGAGTATCACGTATAATCCACCTACCCCGCTCGTAGACAATACTCAATCCCTCATCAATAGTCTTCCAGTCTAAGCGGGGTATACGGGCAATAACAGATAAGTCTATGGGGGATCTCACATCACGCTTCTTTTTAGCTGAAACCCATTTACCAGCAACTAGGGTTTTAAACTCATAGACTCCCCTATCATCTACACTGTAAATGTCTTTAAAGAACTCGTCTTCAAGTACGAGTATATTACCCATACTAGATAACACCTAGCCTAGATTCTACATTTTAAATATGCGGAAACAAGGGTATATATGCTTATATCTCTGAAAAATACAATTAAAACGAAAATATCTTTCCAGAAAAAACACAGCCCCCATAATGGATCAATATTTTCTCTAACAACATAGTCAACGAGAAAGTAATAGTTCTCTATTAACATCAGCATATAAGTACACTAAAATACTCCTTAACCCGATTAATAGTTAATACTCCGTACTTACCTAGAATTCTCGCTTCAACTCTAAGCCATAGTTGTGTTTCCCACTTATTTTCATTATTTTCTCCCAGGTAAATATAAATAATACTAGAGAGTACAAGGTATTCAATAATACCGTGGGGGACTATAGCCTCCCCCTCTAACATGTTTGGCTGGATCTAGTACTCGAGTTCACTTGGAGGCTGTTAACGCGTTGCCTAAGAGGAAGGGGGCTTCGAGGATTAGTTTTAGGGATATATTCAACTTGTTGTTGAGCCCGGCTAATAATGAGATACTAGCTCTACTCTCTAGCGGCGAGTATAATACTCGTGAGATTGCCCGTATTCTAGGACGTGATGAAGCTGATGTTTCTCGTAGGCTTAGCCGTATGCGTGAACTAGGCCTCGTTGAGGCTAGGTGGGTTAAAGTTAGTGGTAGGAATGTTAAACTATATAGGCTTAGAGCGAAGCGTATAATAGTTGATTTTACACGTGGAGGCGGTATTAGTTTCTCAATAGATACTGGTGAAAGGGTTTCATCTGAGACTCTAGGTTTTGAAGCCCCTAGGACAAGGTACCCGGTAACAGAGTTGTTCGTTGGCCGTAGTAGGGAGCTTGAAATACTAGCTGATAAGAATAAACCCGTTGTAATAGTTTACGGGTTACCTGGTGTTGGTAAAACCACGCTAGTTTCACGTTATTTTAGTCTCCTCGAAGGGGTTCCAAAGTACTGGCATAGTTTTAGTGAGCTAGACTACTATGACTTTATAGTTAAGAAGCTCGCTTTATACCTGGCTTCTCAGGGCTATAATGAGCTAGTAGAGTTGTTGGCATCGGGTAATATTGATCAAAGACTTGTAGCCGACTTACTAGTTGAGGGCTTAGAGCGTATTAGTGCAGTTATAGTCTTCGACGACTACCATAAGTGTAGGGATAATAGGCTTAGAAGCCTAGTATCATATCTAGTAGACAACGTAGGCAATAGTAAGCTTATAGTTATCTCGAGGCAGCTTCCATCAGAACTAGCGTCGTCAACTAATACTATTAGCATACTGCTATCGGGTTTGGATCCACGTGAAGCACTAGAGTTGTTGAGAAGCTATGGAGTAGAAGTATCTGTAGGAGACTTTGCAGAAATATATGCTGCAACCCAGGGTCACCCAGGACTACTTAGACTTATTGCTGAAATAGCTTTAAAGAAGGGTTTAGGGGAAGTAAAGAAACTAGTTATCAAGGGAGGACTCTCTATTAGGCTTTGGGAAACCCTATACTCTTACCTCGATGTTGATGAGAGAGAGGTAATACAGATACTATCGTGCTTCGATGAACCCGTTCCTAGAGAGCTCTTAGAGAATATTACAAGGTATCCACGCCTCCTAGATAGAGTATTGTATAACCTAGTAGATAAGGGATTGATTAATACTCGTAGAAACGAGTATTATTTACACGACTTAATCCGCGGGCTCATTAGAGTCTTAAGAGAAAACTATGACTGTAGTAAATGCTATAGGCTTGCTGGAGACTATTATCTAAGCGTAGGCGGTGTAGAAGACTATTTGAAAGCGCTTAGATACTATGCTCTCGCCGGCTACTCTAAGGGGATAGTAAAGGCTGTTAACTATCGTATCACGAGTCTACGCTATCAGATAGAAGACTATAAGGAACCCTATAGGCGTCTCCTCCAAGGAATAATAGACTTAGTGGGAGATGCTCGTGCAAAGGGATACCTATACCATGAGCTCGCACTAATATATCTAGGAATGGATAGGCATGATGAGGCTAGAGAATACTTCAACCTAACATTAAGTCTCCTAAACCCAGTGAAAGACAAATACATTTTAGCTCTAACCTATGCCCGCATGATATTGTTGGGTGAGCGAACCCCTAATATTAGGGAAGCAAAAGAATACGCAGACAAAGCCCTCAAGCTAGCCTTGGAACTAGGAGAACCCTACAACCATATTATTGAATCAATAGTCCACGCTAATCTAGGTAGAGTATATGCTTACGCGGGAGTATACGATAAAGTATATGAAGAAGTAGAAAAAGAATACGAGGCATCATTAAAGATAGGAGACCCGTATGATGAAGCCCTATCAAAATTCCATTTAGCAATAGCCAAGCACATGGTGGGGAGGAAGAAGGAGGCGTTAAGAGACCTACTAGAAGTATTCAAGACCTTTAAGGCACTAGGACTCCGGAGCAAAGAGCTAATGCTTTCCAGCGTACTAGCACAAGCATATTTCGAGCAGGAACAATACGTTTACTCTGAGAAGTATGCTAGGAAAGCATTTGAAGGATTCATTAAGAGTAGACTCGTATCACAGGCATGCAATGCTGCTAACTATATAGTAGCTTCTCAGCTCGCATTAAACCAGGATCCGAGTAGAAGTGTATTAGAGTGGATGGAGGAGAATTGCGGTAAACTAGAGTTTAGTGAATGCATAATCTCTCAGCTATTACTCGGAGTAGTGTATTCAAAGGATACTAGCAGTCTAAGCCGAGTACTTGATGCTGCAAGGGAGAAAGCAGAGTTCCTAAAATCAGCTGATAGCAAGCTCATTGAACTATTGGTTAGAGTGGCTGGGGAGAAAAACCCCGCTATAGCTTTAGAGCTGAAAGAAGTATTCAGCTAACCATGTACTAGAGAACCTACTCCTCCTGTGAGAGAAGGTATAGGTAGTATTCTCTTTCAGCCTTTAATACACGTACTATGGTCTCGGGGCTAAGCCCTGTTTTACGGCGGATAAATTCTACTAGATTCCAAGAGAAACCGTATTCTTCTAATACTCTATCTATCATAGCATAAGTCAACTCTCCAACCCACACTCTAATATTATAGAAAAGAGTGTAACAGTATTAAATACTGGGTTTGATACTACTCTATCAAATCTACCCAAAAACTCATAGAATACTATGAACTATAGTGTGGACGGATGCTTTTCCCAGCTATATCGTTTATTGTTGCGAGGAATATGGCTAATAGTATTAGTATGGCTCCGAGGATTTGATCCGGGTTCATGGCTTCAGCTAGGAATATGTATGCTAGGATTGACGCGAATACTGGTTCGAGTAAGTATATTATTGCTGCAGCTTCAACTCTAATAAAACGCTGCCCGTAGAACTGGAGAATTGTAGCAGTATCGCTACATGCTAGTGCGAGGTATACTAGGAATGGTGCTACGAGTAATAGGTTGCTCAATTCTATGGATCCAGTATTAATTGTGTAGGGTACTATGTATAGAGTTGCAGGTATCATTGAATAAAATACTATTACTATCGGATTATACCTCGAATACCTATCAACTAATACTATGTATGCAGCCCAAGCAAAAGCACCAGCTAGTACTAGTAAGTCACCAGTATTCAAACCGTAGACACGGGGATTAGTGAGGAAATATAATCCAGTCAACGCTGATATAAGTGAAGAGAAAAGCATTAGACTATACCTCTTCAATACAAGCCCCGTGTAAACGTGTACGAAGACTACGCTCAAACCAGTTATAAAGGCGGCATTAGAAGCAGTTGTATACCGCATTCCCCAGCCCTGCAGCCATAACCCAACGGCATAGGTTAAACCAGTAATAAGCCCACCCAACACTAGTTTTCCATCAAACCCCTTCCTCCAGTGATAGTATAGTGTATAGGGTAGTAGGCCTAGAACAGCTATTAGGCTACGGAAACCCACATACCCGTACTCATCGATAACTCCTACAACAATCTTAATTGCTGGGAAAGAAGAACCCCACAGCAACGTAGTAGTTAATAGTGCTCCCAAGCCGATTATAGTCTTCTTATACTCCACTATCCACCCCTTTACGCTAGCTATTGTTCTAGGAAAGGGTTGTAGTGGTAATAGTATTTACTCTCCCCGCGGACGATTCATATATTATGGGTTTATCTTTTTAAGCCTGGGTTATACTTATTTATCTAGGGTTAGACTCTTGTGTGGCTTATTGTTTGTATCTAGGATTGGTAGGAAAGGAGTAATAGTTATCCCCAAGGCTGTTCGAGAAGCTATAGGGTTAGAGGAGAAGAGTCCTGTAATCATAAGTGTTGAAGGCGATCGTATCGTTATTAAGCCTATTCGTGTTTTACGTGTAAAGGCTAGTGCTAGGGCTAGGAGGATTGTAGAAGAGGCTTTAAGCGAAGAATACTTACTTGAAGAAGAGAAGGCTGCGGGGATTTTAGAGCGTGGTTAACCGCTTAGTAGTTGATACTAGCGTACTAGTAGAGTACTTGGATTATTCTTCTCCCTTCTCGGGGAAGGTCGAGGAATTATTTGCTAGGGCTTCTAGGGGGGAATCAACATTATATATCTTACCACAAGTTGTAGCCGAGCTATACTATGTTGCATCAAGGTTCTACGAGGCTATGGGAGTACGTAATCCAAATAATAGAGCCTTTGAATACATTTTATGGCTACAACACCACCCGGGGATAGTATTTGTTGACAGCCTAGACTATAGGTTATCGATTAGAGCTGGTGAGCTAAAAAAGCAGTTGAGAATAGCTCTAACAGACTGCTACGTCATAGCTTACGCAGAGAGCATTAATGGTAAACCAGTATTCCGTAGAATTGAAAGAGAAATGAAGAACTCAATAGACAAGATAAGAAAACTCGACATAATATTCCTAGAAGACACTTAACTAGATAGCATAGCTGGTAAAAAATAACTATAGGAGGGGAAAGAGTCCTAAAAACCTAATCCCATATACTATTCCTTGTACCCTAGGGGCCCCCTTTTCCTCTTCATCTAACTATGTGGGCTCTTAATATGATGGTGGTGGAGGCGGTGGTGGTAGAGGTGCACCGTATCTCGGTTTTCTTCCACGTCTAACGAGTACTACGACTACTACAACTACTACGGCGACAACGATTACGCCAGCAATAATATACCATAACATGTTGCCTAGTCCACCGAGAAGTCCTGGTCCAATAGTCCCAGTTTCACTACCCTGTCCTGGGGCTGCTGGGCTTCCACTACTCACACTACTACTAGTTGTAGTTGTTTGAGGAAGAACTCCTCCTCCACTACCACTACTACTGCTACTGCTTTCACTACTAGTCGTTGTCGTAGGCGGCTGTTCTGTTGCTGGCTGGGTTGGCTGGGCTGGACTAGATCCCATTTCAACTGATGTCTGCTGTAGGCTTATCTCAATGTACCCGCTTACATTACCATGGAATTCTATTCTAGTGTGTTTTAAGATACCCGTACTCGTATCGTATTCTGATCTTAGGTTAGCGCCAAAAGTACTGTTCTCGAAGACGCCGTTGTTATCGGTTAGGTTTGCTGGATCCATCCAGTAGGGCATCATGTAGACGAACTGTTCTGCTAGTTCAATAGCGCTAACATTCTCTAAGTCCTCGATATTTGCGTCGAGGCTCTCTATTCTCGCGTCATTTACTTGAAGTAAAATATAGCCGTCATAGTCTGTAAAAGTAGCGTTAAAGACAACACTACCTCTAGCATATTCATCACCGCTCGCGAGGTCGAAGGAAACTCTATAGACAGCCCATTCACCGTCAACGCTTTGTGCTACTACACTAATAGCTGAAAACACTAGTACTAGAACTAATAAGGGAACCCATAGACTCCTATAACTAAACACTCCAATACATCTCACACGTGTTTTACAAGAAAACTACACATACCAATATATAAGTTGAAATGAAGAATTCATTCCATGCGGGGAGGCTGCTTGAAACTAGTAGCCGAGACAACCATATGTAATAGACAGGTACGCTGGCTAACAAGCCCCGAGGAAATCCTAAGCGAAGTAAAGAGGATACTAGAGGAAAACAAGTGTAAAACAATAGTGAGGGGAAACAAGTTGGAAGCCACGTGTAGTGGGAAATGTATTATAGAGGTAATAGTAGTTGAGAGGAATCCCAAGGAAATGATAGAAGCCCTGGGAACTATAGCTTTAGACGCGATAAGATATGGTAAGACTTCAATAGAATTAGAGGTGAGAACTACGCCCACTTGTACTCATTATTGTAGAGAAATAGATTATAGGCTTATGAGGGGAGGGGGTTAGAGGGAGTCTAAGGTTCTGCCCCAGAACTAGGGTTCTCTCCTAGAACCTTAGAATTCCATCATATTGTAGGGATCGTATTCGTCTCCTTCTCTACTTGTACTGGTTTTCCAGGTAACCCATTCCTCATGTGCCCTGATATCGGTTCCACCAGTCTTGTGTCTTGCTTTATCTATTTTTACGAGGGCTGGTAGGGGTGTCATCATTCCTAGTATTACTGCTTCACCTGTATTTAGGCTTGGTAGGAGTTGTAGGAGTTCTTCGCTTAGGGTCTCGGTTGCTCGCTGCACGTATCTTTGATCCGATGGTTCTACGAGTTTTAGTATTATCTTATTGTTTGTCTGGCTGAGGGCGTCTTCGTCTATGTTCTTGGGTCTCTGGCTCACGAGGCATAATCCTATTCCAAACTTTCTACCTTCTCTAGCTATCCTAGAAGCTGCTTCCTTGGTTAGAGTACTCCGTTTCTGAGGTATGAGTATGTGTGCTTCTTCTACTACTACGAGGACTGGTACCGGGTAGCCTTTCTTCCCCCTTGTCATGACATAGTCTTTTCTCTCAGATAATAGCCAGTTTAAGTAGTGATAGGTTACTACGTCTGCTACGTCTTCGCTCATGCTTCCTAGTTTAAAGATATTTGCTTTACCGGGCTCTATGGCTGCTTCTATACTAGTTGGTGCGTCTGCTGATAAGACTCTACCACCGTAGCGTTCTTGTAGTTCGTCTAGCTTGTTTTTGAGGTCTGCAATGGATTTCGAGTCTTCTTTGTATTCTCTTAGATACTTTTCTATCCGATCGATTAGGTTGTCGTAGAATTTATCTGGCTCCCTCTTATCTAAGCCCTCCTTACGTAGCTCTCTTATAGCCTTGCGGAGATAGAGTCTCTGCTTAGAAGCCTTAGGATCGAGGCTTAAGAGCTGGTACCATTCATATATGGTTAGCTTAACTGGGTGGATTTTAGGGTCTACTTCCCTAGTTGCTTTTTCTCCAGCTATCTTCGAGTACTCGTTATGCATGTCTATTACGAGTACTGTTCCACCAAGCTTATTCACTATCTCGTCTACTAGTACTCCCACAGTGTTTGATTTACCAGCACCTGTTACTGCGAGAACTGCTAAGTGTCTTGAAACAATACTGTTAACGTTAACGTATACTGGTACTTTGGGGTGGTTTACTAGTACTCCAATCCTAATCCAACCATCCTTGTAGTCGCGGAAGAATATCTTGTTTAAAACCTCGGGTGATGCCTCGTAGACCTGGGTGCCCGGTTTGGGCGGGTATTTTGGTGTTATAAGGCTCTTCTTCTCTATGAGGGGCTCGATCCAGCCTAGGAGTCGAGCGAAACCCATATTGTATTCTATGCGTTCTAGTTCAAACATGCTGGCGCGGTCAACGTATTCTGTTCTAAGCCTCGTTGAAGAGAGGGCTGGGTTACCTATAATCGAGGACTCTACTATAGCGAGCACGTACTTTGACTCTAAGCCCTCTACGGTCATGGGGCTAGAGGAATAGTCTATTATAACGTATTCCCCGACCTTAGGGGGACGTGAAGCAGTGAAAAATATGTTTGAATGCGTTGTCTCGCCAACTATTCTTCCAAGGGGTTTGAGGCCGTATTGGCTTAGGTCTAAATCCATTCTTCAAGCACCTCGCGGCCCGTTAGCCTGGGGAGGAGGCCTAGTATGTGGGCGAGTCTTATTATGTCGTCGCGTGTTATCTTAGAGGACTTGTCTGCTTCTATTAGGGTATAGGGGTAGCCGTTAACCGATATATATGAGATATAGTTTACTGCTTCTCTAACTATTTCAGTAAGGCTAGAGGGGTCTCCAATTATTTTCTTCTCTACAGGTATTTCAAGCTTGAGTACCGGGCCATGGTCTTCTAAGCGCGCGTAGGATACTATAAAGCTTATCTTATCGAAGAATTCGCCTAGGAGTGTTCTTAAACCAGCTTTACTCGGTAATTGTTTAATAGATTCTTCTTCTGATAGCCTGGGTTTACTGTAGCCGGCTTTACTCGTAAAGTAGGTGAAGACTAGGATGTCGCTTGGAACGGGTATTCCTAGGTTTTCTCTTAGGTGTTTAAAGTAGAGTTGACTCCTACTAGTCTTGGATACGTAGATTGTTTTCGGCCACTCGTCGAGCTTCATCCTCTTCTCTAATAATAGTCTCAGCGATAATAGTTTCTCAATGTATTCTAAGAGGACTACGAGGGGCTCGGTGTCCTCGGTTGTGAGATTGTTTTCTAATACTAGGGTCTTCGAGACGAAGGGGTCTTGCCATGTCTCTGGGTCTGTGTCTACTTGTCTTCTTATACGCTCGTAGATTTCGTTGAATACGTTTCCGCCTAGGATTTCTACTGCTTCATCTATCGCCCTGTCTAGTACGAAGTATCGGGCTAGGGGTCTAGGCTGGATTAAGAGGGATCTTATACTCCCGTCGATTAAGAGTACTTCTACATCGCTTACTAGTAGAGCGGTTTTAGTTTCAGCTATTTCTCTCAGTAGTCTTATTCTCTCCGCTATACCGGGTGGGTATAAGATGTCTATGTCTCCTACAAGGTGCTCTGATACACCCTGCTTTCTCTTAGCTAGAGCGTAGCCTAGGACTGCGTAGAGGGTTATGCCTTTAAACTCTATGCTATTATTGCTTCCATCGACTCCAGCAGTACTCTCTGGTTCACGTGGCTCTGGCTTATAGGGGATCCATTCTTCTCTAGCTTTCTCTCTTAGTGGTTGTAGAGTAGTCTCGGATAATCTCTCCCTAATAACCTCGGCTTTCCTTAACGCTATTTGGAGTAGGTATTCTCTCATAGGAAGTCTCCTCCGGGTTCTATTGCTTTTATCTTAGAGTACCCGTTTTCTTTGAACACCCTGAATATCTTGTCTCCTGCTTCTCTAACGTTTTCGTCGTGGGTTACTACGAGTAGTTGGGGTATGATTCTACCCCCCTGGAATTCTTTGAGGACGTTTACGAGTTCTTCTCTCCTATCAGTATCTAAGTACTCGGTTGGCTCGTCTAGGGCTAGGAAGCCTATTTTGCCCCCAACGACTAGTTGGTAGAGTGCGAGCATTGCTACGAGGCTTACTACGACTTTTTCTCCACCGCTTAGGCTGCGTATTCCTACTTCTTTGTTCGGGTAGTTTATGCTTCTCAGCCATATCCCGTAGTCTTCGTCTATTCTAACTGAATGGTATTCTAAGTTGAACTTGTTCATAAGGTTCTCCATTAGTGATTCGAGGTGTGCTATATATCTCCTCCTTAAATGCTTGGGTACGCCGTCTTTGTGGAACAAGTTGTCTCTAATCCATTTAGCGATAAGGGCTTTCCGGATAGCCTTGTTTGCTTCATCTACTTCTTTTTCGAGTTCTTCGAGTTCTCTTAACTTATCGTTTAATGCTTTCTCTCTAGTATTTATTACTCCCTCTAACCTGCTTAGCTCTTTCTCGAGTAATGTTAGTCTATCTCTAGCTCTACGTGCTTCTTCGAGGAGGCTTGCTAGTTTCTCCTCCTCGCTGAGGAGTCTACGGTGTTCTTCTATTAGCGTATTGTAGTCTTTAGCGAGCTTCTCTAATTCTTCTCCAATGCTTATAAGCCTCTTGGAGAGGTCTTCTCTACGTGCTTTAAGCCTTATTAACTCGTCTTTAGCTCTCCTAGCTTCTTCAATCCTATTCTTAGCGTATTCTAATAGTTTCTCCGAGCTTGTTTCTCCTACTCCTAGTATTCTTCTCAGCTTATTGGAGGAGTCTTCTATTTCTCTTCTTAAACTATCTAGTTCTCCTAGTAGTTCTTCTTCTACGCGTAGGAGGCTCTTATACCTATTTTCATCGAAGGTTTTCTCTAGTGCTTCCCTCTTAATGGCTCCCGTGTATTCTTCTCCTATCCTCTTAATCTTATCGCTGACTTTGTTCTCCCTCTCTAAGGCTCTCTTCAACTCTTTTTCGGCTTGTTCTAGTTTTCTTTCTAGTTCCTCGTATTCTCTCGTTAGCTTGGCTTTTTCTTCTACTGCTTCAATTAGTTTAGTGAAGACTGGGTCTTCTAGTTCCTCGATTCTCCTTAGAACTACTTGTTTCTCCCCAGCTAGCCTTCTATGTTTTTCTTCTAGTTCTCTAAGCCTCCTCGTATTTTCACGTATTTTCTCTTCTAGTTCTCTAACAATTCTTTCACGGTGTTCTTCGGTTAGGGGGCTCCCGCAGAGGGGGCATGTGGGGGATTTTGTTTTCTCTAATAATTCCTTCTTTTCTCTTAGGTCGGCTATGGCTTCTTTGAGGCGTTCTATTTCTACTAGGATGTTATTGGTTTCTTCTTCTAGGTTTTCTTTTACTCTAGATAACTTGTTTTTTAATTCTACTACTTGTTTTACTAGTTTGTCTTCACTTATACTGGCTAGTGTTTTATCTATTCTACTTAGCTTTCTCCTCGCATCGGATATTATTTTCTCGTATTTATTTAATTGCTCTCTAATATTGTTCTTCTTTGTTTTTATTGAAGCGATTTTCTCTCGTAGTCTTCTTAGCTCGTCGTTAATTCTATTCAATTCTTCTTCTAGCTGCTGTTTTTCTTCACTAACTTCTCTAGAGCTTCTAGGATATTTTTCTCTAAGTACGCGTATTTTTCCTTCTAGTTCTCTAAGGCTTTCTAGTTCTCTTTTCAACTGGTCTAGTTGAATG